>NZ_CAXAVM010000006.1:0-79970 GCF_963972345.1 uncultured Gimesia sp.
GATAATTCCGCTGCTTCCTGTAAACCGGAAAACAGGTCCGTCTCTCCCGAAACAAATGCATGATGCATCGGCAGGTCATTAAATATATTGCGAATGACTTCCATATCTTTTGTCTCTTCGACCACCCGTTTCGCTGAGTTATAGACGGCAATGACACTCGTACGATAACGATGCATATTGGCCCGTGAGAAGAATGAATCCATCACTACGGCAGCGCGTTTCATGCGCGTCTGGTCTTTCTTCTGGCCCGCATCTTCCAGCCGCATACTGGGAGAGACATCAAGGACGATCAGCAAATGTTTCATTTCGCTCTCATCGATGGTTTCTGCGACGTGAATTTTGGGAGTCAGCAGCATTAATGTGATCAAACCCCAGCAAAGCGCCGTCAGCGACAGTACCCGTAAGACTGGTGCGAATCTGGCCCAGCTGGCTGGCTGCGCTGCAGGACCGAAAACCAGAGGCGCAATCCGTCTGATCCGCCGGGCATGGAGCTGTTCTGCTCCAATGGCAATCACAAATACAACCAGTGCCGCCAGCTCTGCTACCAAGGTGTGTACCTCAATCCAAATAAGGTTAGCGTGCTGCTGCCAAGCAGAATCAGTCCTGCCAGGCTGTAAGGATAAAAATGATCCATCGATTCCGCAGCCGTCCGTTCCATCCGTGTTTCCTGCATCTTATCTATATGCTGAAAGACCGTTTCGAGGGCTGCCGGGTTTTCCGGTTCAAACACTTCGCCTCCCGTCAACCCTGTAATATTCACGACAGAGCCTGGAACCTCGCTGGACGCAATATGAATTGCGTAGACGACAATCCCGTCGTCTTTCAGTTTAGCGGCGATTTCCAGATCCTGACCGTTCCCCAGATCAAAGCTGTAACCATCTGACACCAGGACAATCATACGGTCCCCTTCTTCACGCGAGATCAGGACTTCACGACAGGCCCGCAGGGCTTTTCCGATGGATGTGCCTCCCAGCCAGTAAGGATGCCCGGGGCTGAGGGGATCCATAAAGGGGGGCGCACATTTGATTGCAGAGACATCCGTAGTCAAAGGCACCCAATGCAGCACTTCGTTACCAAAAAACGTCAGGCCGAACGCATCGCCTTCTCGATAATCGAGAAACTTATTAATCGCAGCCATCGAGGCATCGTAGCGTGTTCCTTCTCCGAATGAGGCAGTCATGCTGCCTGAAACATCGACGCACAGTTCGATATTGGTCAGTACCCGCTTGGACTGAGGGGCACTCAGCTGCTGTGGCCCCGCCAGTATCAGGATCACCACTCCCAGAATGAGCGCCGGTAATGACTGCGCAAGATTAACCAGGGTGCCGAGCGACCTTCCTCGCGGTTGAATTCCATGGTCAAAAGGCATGACGACACGACCACCTTCGCGGCGCCAGACCCAGATCAGGAGCCACACCGGCAACGCTAAAAACACGAGCACCCAGGGGTGAGTGAAACTCATGATGCTTGAGAACCTGTTAAAGTTAATGTGATTTTCGATTTCAAACGACTGTCCTCTCACCAGATTTCAATAAAATACGTTCAACTGTTTTACGCTGCACCGGTTCGACTGTCAGGGAGCCAGTGAAGCCAGCTCCTCGTCCAGAGCTTCTGCTGGAAGATGTTGATAGGGCTTCAGAATTTTTGCGATCTGAGTGGCATCCACTTCCTGATCTGCATGCGGACGATGCAACAGAATTTCCAGCTGTTGCAGTAAAGGCCCGGCTTCTGCATGTTGTCTCAAAATTTGTGTCACCTGGGAGATATCGGTCCGCTCCAGGTGTAACCGTTTTCGCCAGTAAGCTACCAGCATCATCTCCAGTTCTGCCATCTGAGTTTTGCTCAGTTTTCCGGAAATGGCTTTTTCCACCATCGGCTGCAGACGGTCTGACAGGGAAGCGGGCGGCTGTTCGTTTTCTGCATCCTTCGTTACCCTCTTTCGCCTGGCGAACAGGATGATGAGGATTCCCAGCATCCAGGCAATGAAGATCAATGTTAACCAGAACCGATATCCGCCGATCCGGGGAATCGGGACGGCGGCAGGGCTGTTCGGTTCCACTCGATCTGCGGCGAGGATTGATTCTACCTGTACGGGAATCGCAGGAACTTCGCCGAGAGAACTGTGATCTTTACGTTCCAGAAAGTGAACCAGGTTATATTCACCCTGCTGCAAGCCATAGTATTCCAGTTCATATCGGAACATGTCCGGACCATGCGGATGCGTACTGATGATTCGTAAAATAATCGGATCGTCGTCTGTGATGTTTTTTACCTGCAATTCGGAGCCAGGCAGAACTACCTGCTCAATCCGCGCTGCCATTCCGACAGAAGTTGTCGACTGGTTCTCAGCCAGGCAGAGCCGGGTTGAACCAAGGCAGAGCGAAAGTACGATGCAGGAAAGTGTAACCACGATCCAGGTCCGGGCGGAACCGGTTTGTTGATGACCACGCATTAGCGGCTCCCCCGAGACAGGATGCCGCGTGAGGAAAAGAACTGACGCAACCGAGGCACAAACGGTTCATCTGTCTCAACCAGCAGATGATCAATCCCACTGCGTTTCAGTTGAAAATCCACCTGTTCCTGGTCGAGGCAACTCTGTCGGCCATGCGTGACAAAATCGCTGCCGGTTTCCGCTTCCTGGGCTCGCATCAGACCCGCGCCGCGCAAGCCGACTTCTGCAGGGTCGCGAAACTGGATGACCACAGTGTCATGGATTTGTGAGAGCTGTTTGAGCGCAGGCACCGCTCGCGGATCATGCAGATCGGAAAGAACGATTATCAGGGCCCGGTTTTTCAGACTCGGACTGAATTCTGCCACCCGCTGCCCCAGTGTGGTCTGTTCGTCATAGCGGTGACGTCGCAAGCGGACCAGCCACTGCATGACCTGGTCTTTGGACAGGCTGGGATGAACCCGAAAATCGGTTTCGCCGACCCCCAGTACTCCCACCGGACTGACTCGTTCCAGGCACGCGAATGCAAGTCCCCCGGTAATGTGTAACGCTAACGCGTATTTACTTTTGGGCGTAGAACTGATCATCATAGAAGCCGAGGTATCGATCAGCAGATAACAGGGGAGCCGTTTGGGAGTTTCGTACTCTTTGATAAAGAGCTTGCCCGTACGGGCAGTCACACGCCAGTCGATGCTTTTGATCGGATCACCTTCCTGGTATGGCCGCGACTGAAAGAATTCCAGACCCGAACCGAGGAAGGGAGAACGGTCGGTTCCGTAGCTCAGACTGTCGGCCAGCCGTTTCACCGCAATATAAAACTGCCGTGCATTCAGCGGATCAATCTGTTCCAGCAAGCCTTCCATGAATCACCTGTTTCAATTCAGAGAGAGTAAAGAGGAAAACCATTTCCATTCAATGGCAGCTAAACCTCCCGGGAAATCAGAGATGGCGTGGCTCCCAGGTCTCGCAGCATATCCTGCAGAACCGCTTTACCGGTCAGACCATCGGCCAGTGCTTCATAATTCAGCCGGATGCGATGGAGGATGACATCTTCTGCGAGCACAAACAGATCTTCCGGAATCACATAATTGCGACCGTTGATCAAGGCACGAGCCCGCGAGGCTTTAATCAGGGCAATCCCCCCGCGAGGACTGCAGCCCAGTTCGATATTCGGATGATTTCGTGTACGGTTAATGACTTCGATTACATGCTCCAGAAATGTATCGCTGACATGAATCTCGTTCACGGCCTGCATGCAGTTCACCAGGTCTTCGGACGAGCCGACCGGCTTGTGTTTCATCACGTCAAATTCAGTATTCACCACCGCACCCCGGTCTTCCTTGCGAATCCCCAGTGCCATATTGCGTTTCAAAACTTCGCGTTCTTCAGAAGGATCGGGGTAATCCAGGCGGTGACACAGCATGAAGCGGTCGAGCTGCGCTTCCGGGAGCTCGAATGTACCGGCCTGCTCTACCGGGTTTTGTGTGGCGATCACCAGGAATGGTGCAGGCAGGGACATTGTTTCGTTGCCAATGGTAACTTTTCGCTCCTGCATCGCTTCCAGCAGAGCCCCCTGCACTTTGGGTGCTGCCCGGTTGATTTCGTCTGCCAGCAACAGGTTGGTAAATACCGGACCGGTTCGGGTGACGAACTCATTGGTTTTCTGATCCAGAATTTGTGATCCCAGAATATCAGAAGGCAGCAGATCAATCGTGAACTGAATCCGGGAAAAGTCGAGGTCAATGGATTTGGACAAAACCGAGACCAGGAGGGTTTTAGCCAGTCCGGGTACTCCCTGCAGTAGAATATGCCCGCCTGTGAAGAGAGAGATCAGCAATCGTTCGACGACTTCATCCTGGCCGACCACCACGGTCGCCACCTGATTTCGCACATCCTGAATGAATCGGGCGTTTTTGAGAACGTCGTCTGAACTCTCAGTATGACTGGCAGCTGAAATATTCATAAATAAGATCGTTCCAGGCTAAATTGCGAATGTTTTCAGAGAGAAGGCAGATCTCTGGTTAATAGAATCACACACACTGCAGGGCGCGGTTCTACCAGGCCTAAAATGGCGATAGCGATCCAAAACGGTATCACAATTAACCAGAACGTCTCTCATTCTAATATACCCGGTTCAGGGGACCCGGGAGACGCATCAGTAAAACGGGACACAGCATGGACAATAGTCCTGGAAAATAAACAACAGCACACTACCATCATAAAAATGAGGTTCACTGCCTGTCAACTACTTTCGTTTTATTTTGATGACGTCTCTGCAGCAGTGACAGTTCCACAAAACCGATTTTTCGATATGTGCAGCGGAAAGAAAACCAGCTTTCAGCTCCGTTTTTTTATGCGGCGCTGAACCATGACAGGGCATCGCTGTTTTTATTAGCGGGGCTGCTGCTGTTTCCGGTGTCTTCCCCTACAATTCCCACTGGAAGCGGATGCCGGCTACCAGCGCGTCGGGATAGATGCCCGAGGGAGTGGTAAAGTACTGGAGGTCGGGCTGGATGATCAGGTTGTCATTCACTTTTGCTTTGTAGAAGACTTCGATCATCACTTCCTGATCGGTGCCCCCCTGATCGAGGTCGACCCAGCCTGCGCCGGCGCCGGTGATGTCTGCATCGCGATTTCGGAACAGGCCTGTGTAAGTAATGCCCGCCAGCGCATCGTGAGGGATTTGCGGGAAGGGAGAATTGTCGCTGCTGTAAGTGGGAAAGTGCTGGACGAAGGCGGATAAGCCTTGCGGACTGTCTTCATCACTGCCCGCTTCGCGAAACAGCATTTGCTCGTACTGGAAGTAATAGCCGTATGCACTGGGGATGACACCCGCTGGCACCGATCCCTGTGTTTCATAGGTCGCGCCCGCAGTCAAGATGCCGGGAAGTTGACTGAAAGGGGCTGCGAAACGATATTCAAATTCACCGATGAAGAGTATGGAACCATTATTTGATAAGATGCCGACTTCATTGCTGCGGTAAGCATCCCAGAGTCCCGCCCTGACGCTGACGTCGCTGGAGAGATCGGTCATAAGCACCACGGCCGAACTGGGTGCCGGGAATGAAGGCAGACCAGCAGAAGGGGATAAGCCAAACGCAGAATTGATAAAGTCGCTGGCGGTATCTACGGTGAGGAATAAGCTACTCAGATCCTGTCTGCCGACGCGCATGGTAATTCCGCTTTCGTACAGATCCACTTCCCACCAGAGTTCACTGAGCTGGGTAATGTTATTGAGCGAATCAATATTACTGATGAGCTGCGTGGCACCGACGTACTGCTCAAGGCTCCGGCCATGTGTATTTTGAAAAAGCATATTAACTCGACCCGGAAGGGGAGCATTGAGTTTCTCAAGATCAAACGAGAGGGAAAGGTCGAGCAGTCCTTCGTAGTGCGTCGAGCCTCTGGTGGTGATTCCGCCATGCGCGTTGGTGAAGACTTCACCATAGTAGACCGGTTGAAACGTGATCCCGTTATCCGGATGGAGCCAGGAGGAGAGCAGCCGCTGATCGGGTTCGGCTGCGAAAATGTGATCGGGAACACAGCTGAGAGTACTGGTGGTTTCTTCGACCGCGCATTCCTGACCGGCTGACGGGTATGCAGGGAGCATTACCAGCAGAAACAGGAATGAAAGGAAGACCTTAAGCCGCACAGTCACGCTCTCCGTTCGCGCAACGCGTTTGATGTCGGAATAAAATTACAGAATTCTGTACTCTTATCTTCGGCACAATTGAGGGCAGATGGCCAGTCTGGCGGATTGGTCAAACTGGGGCGAGATTAACGGCGTCTTAGGGCAGTCCTTCTGCGCGTGTGACCGGGTGGAATGTCGCAAGGCGGGTCGCCACATGGGGCGACCCCTACGTCTTGAGATGCTTACGCAGGAATTCTTCCACGAACTGCAGGCGCTCGGCGTCGAAGAATTCCGGGCCGCCGTGTGCGCCGCCGTGGATGACTTTGAAGGTGACGTCGCGCTGGTGCTGTTCGTATTTGCCCTGGAGTTCATGCGACTGATTGATGGGGACTTGCGGATCCTGATCGCCGTGAATGATCAACAGCGGCGGATCCTGTTCATCTACGTGGAAGACCGGGCTGGCGAGTCGGGCGAGATCGGGTTTTTTCTCAGGTCGATCGCCGAGCAGGAGTTCCAGCGCGGGGATGCGGACGCTTAAGCCATGCGGAGTGGACTGGGAAAGGATCGTCATGAAATTGGTCGGGCCAAAATAATCGACGATGGCCTGCACGCTGGAAGACTGGTTCTTGAAGTCGCCCAGATCTCCTTCGAGTTGCTGGTTTCCGTTAGTGACCCCCGTTAAGGCGACCAGATGTCCGCCAGCGGAAGAACCGAGGATGCCGATCTTGTCAGCGTTATATCCATACTTCTCAGCGGAGCCGCGCAGGAAGCGGATGGCGGCTTTGATGTCGTGGATCTGGGCGGGAAATTTTGCGACCGGAGAGAGCCGGTAATCGACACTGGCGACGGCGAAGCCGTTCTTTACCAGATTGATAAGTGGCATGTTTGCTTTGGAGCCGGCCCGCCAGGCACCGCCGTGAATCCAGACCACAAGCGGCGGCTGTTTTGATTTCGGGAGATACAGATCGAGCAGGAGCCGATGATGGTCGGCGGTCGCGTATTCAATATCTTTGATCTGCTGATAAGGTTCCACGGCAAAACTCCGATTCGGGGCAGACAGCAGTAACAGCAGCAGAAACAGGCTCAGAGAGCAGCGACTTCTCATTGATGTCTCTTTCGATTGGTCATCAGGAACAGGGGGTGCTCTGATTATTGTAGTCCCCTGCTCTTGCAATTAACACCGGCCGGGAAGCTCTGGCGGAATCTTTAGCGGTCCGGGAAGGTCTGAAAGAGATAGACCAGCAGCAATAAACCACGTCCGGTCCAGGCGATCGTGCGGACCCAGTTGGAAATGACCAGTCCGCGAATCTGGCGGGGAGCAAAGCGGGACGCGAGGACATGATGCCGGGGAACCTGCAGAGCAGCCGTTGAGATCCAGACGACCAATAGCAGACCGACGCCGGTCCACGTGAATGCGGGTCCCATGCCGGGGGGAGGCCAGTAAACAATGGCAACGGTAGTCGCCGCTTCTGTCAGCATCATCGGGCCGACAGCGAAAGTGGTGCGGAGTTGATGTGCCTGCTGATAGCGGGTAAATCCGCTGCGTCCGACCAGGGCGAACAGGGGATAATGCACGATCTGTACAAACCAGATCAGGCCCAGCATGTAGAAGGTGGAAACCAGTTGCAGCAGGAACAGGGTTTTCACGATATCTGGTGCTCCGGAAAATGATGCCGTACTTGCTTCTGGCGGGATTATTGCTTGTCTGAGTCCATGTCGGCCGGGTTTTCCAGTCGAATCAGAACTTCATTGCGGCGAAACGGGCCTGGTGTCCAAGGAGGATCGTATCCTGCTGTTTCGAGGCTGCCTGCCTGGTTCAGTCCTTTCCGTTTCATCCAGTCTCTCAGTTTCTCTGCGGCTTTTGCGGTCGTGGCCTGATTCATCCTCCCGCTGAAACGGTAGACGGCAAAGCGTCCCCCCGCGCGCTGCTCGATCCGGACATTCTCCCCCGTGGGAATCGGAATTCCCTGTGCTGCGGTCTGTTGGGGAATGACAAAGGACATTTGTCCGTCAGAGGGTTGTGTCTCGGGATCCATAAATACAGGAGTT
The DNA here is from genome assembly GCF_963972345.1 of uncultured Gimesia sp. NCBI lineage: Bacteria > Pseudomonadati > Planctomycetota > Planctomycetia > Planctomycetales > Planctomycetaceae > Gimesia > uncultured Gimesia sp. The sequence goes on from NZ_CAXAVM010000006.1 coordinate 8,130, forward strand.
GTCATGGAGACTTTCTGTTCCTGCTGGTTCGCTCCATCGATATAGCGGAACAGACGCATAAAGCGGCCGTCCTGGTCGACCGGTTGTGCTTTGCTGTCCGTCGATACGAGCATTAAATCAGGATACTCGCGGATTTCGCAGGGGCCATCTGTTTCAATGACCGTGTACCGGGCTGATTCGTATGCATTTCGCGCTGTGAATTTCCAGCCAAAGTAGAACAACACGACCAGAACAGCAGCTATGGCAGAATAGATCATCCACTTTCTCTTTCGCGTGAGCTTTTTTGTCTGATTATTCACAGGGGTGCTGCCTTTTGGGGCTACAAGAATCAGGGGGAGTCGTCTAAAAAGACTTTAGTCATATCCGGATGATTGGCAAATGGTAATTCTGAACGAAACTGGTGGAATGTCATTTTTAAATTTTGGGTTGATCAATATCACGAAAGTGCGACAACGGAGCACGTAAACAACACACTCAACCTTCAATTTCCAGCTTGATAAAGCACTCGTTTGCCAGAGGATTTCTTGAGTGGGAGCAGTTGTTGATGAATGATTCAGACCGGAGGATGCTGCTGATAAGTGGTCCGCTGCAGACAGAGCGTCTTCCCGATGGCAGTCGCAGGTTATTGCGTCCTCTCAAAATAAAGGTTGGCGAGAACGAAATTACGGTTCCTGCAGATTTCGTCTCCGACTTCAGTTCCCTGCCCCCGCTGAACCAGATTCTGATTGACACTGCCCGGGTGGACCTGGCGGGGGTGATTCATGACCGCTTATATGCGACGGGTCAATTCACGCGATGTGAATCGGATACGATTTGGAGACGGACCGCGCAGTCCGGTGAGAGTCATGCCAATCTGTTGCAGGCATGGCTGGGTTGGTTGTTGATCCGACTGGGGGCACGATTTGCCTGGAATCGGGCGCGGAAAAAGAGCCGATTGTTGCGAACTCGCAAATGATACCAGCTGTCTACTCCCTCGCAGAGCGGAATGTTCATTCTGGTGTGTGCAATCGATTGCAGATACTCCAGCGACAGGGAGAGGGGCTTTACCGGGTTTTTCAACTGAAATCGTCTCCCCCGGGAACGGGGAGAAACCGTTGATTTTGGTATATTGTTTGCTCGAATTTTCCTTGAAAAATCACGGTCGCAATAGACTGGCATCGTTGATATGATGCGCGATAATGGCCATCTGCTGACAACCGTGGATTAAGCGAGCGATGACATTAAGAACCTGGCCACACCTTTTGCCCCATATTTCAGCCCTCCGTTCAGCACCAGTCCCTGCCTGAATGAACGCGCAGAATTCCTCAGCGAATTCGACGGGAGTGTGGATCACAACAGGGTCGCCTCAAACTGCAAACCCTATATTCTAAGGATAGATGTGACGTGTGGTCTCTGAAAACGGCACAACGGGCATTAATCGCCGCCGGTTGTATGGCGATGATCTATACCCAGTTTACGATGTCGCCAGCGACGATTGAGTTTGCCCGTTCCCTGGGGGCGACAGGCTGGCACATCGGGATTCTGGGTGCGCTGCCGACGATGATGCTGTTCTTTCAGTTTCTGGCAGCCGTGGTGGCGAATCACCTGGAGTACCGCCGCTGGCTCTGGCTACCGATCTCGATTCTACAGCGGCTGATTTTGGTTCCGATTGCTCTGATGGCCTGGCTGTTTCCGGACATGTCTCAATCCGCAGAATTGTGGTGGCTGATTATTCTGACGGCGGTAAACCATGCTTTAATCCACTTCACAACGCCGCTCTGGCTGTCGTGGCTGGGTGATTATCTGCCTCATAAAGGGCTCAATCATTACTGGGGGTATCGCCAGGTCTGGATGTACTGGACCGGGGCGATTTCGCTGCTGGGCGGTGCGATCTTTCTGGCGAAGAGCGGTCTGGATATCGGCGATGGATTTGCCTGGCTGGTTGGTGTTGGCGCATTGTTTGGCGTATTCGATATCCTGTTCTATATGAAAATTGAAGAACCGCCGGTTACCAAGGTGAAAGAACCGAAGCTGAAAAAGGTGCTGATGACGCCGTTTCAGGATCCCAATTTCCGGTCCTTCATTTCGTTTACCTGTTTCTGGCATTTTGCAGCGATGCTGGGGGCTCCGTTCATCAGTTATTACCTGCTGGATTACATCGGGATGGATGTGTTCCGTCTGCTGCTGTTGTGGACGTGTGCCTGGCTGGGGGGGGCGGTCTTTTCAAAGCATCTGGGTTCACTGGCTGATCACTATGGAAACCGTCCGGTTCTGATATTGTGTACAGCGTTCAAGTCGACGAACATGATCGGCCTGCTGTTTCTGCCGCGGGATCCGACGCTGGCATTTTGGATCATGGTACCGGTATTTATTGTGGATTCCCTGCTCAACGCGGGTATTGCCATCGCGAATAACGGCTTTATGCTGAAGAATTCGCCTTCCGAAAACCGGACCATGTATATCGCCGCGGGAACCGCGTTTGCGGGCCTGGTGGGAGGTGTGACATCCATTTTGGCAGGTGGGTTTCTGGTACTTGCTTCCGGCTGGAGCATCACGGTCTTTGGCTCGGAGTACAATAATTTTCACATGATTTTTGCTTTCAGCCTCGTGATGCGTCTGATTGCAGCAGTCTATGCCCGAACAATCCGCGAGCCTGATTCGCACTGGACGTCACAGGTTGTGATGAAGCTGGTCGGCGTCACGCCATTCCGTATGTTGCGTTTCCCGGTCGGTCTGTATCGTTCATTCCGTCCCGAGGAACTGCGGGGCAAGCCCCGTAAAGGCAATCGCGGAGAAAAGCAGCCGGAAGTGGCCGCCAGAACCGAACCAACCTGAGTTCCCTCGCTAACCAACAAATAAGATTGAACCATCACGACGTAGGGGTCGACCCATGTGTCGATCCGATTTGCGACGTTCCACCCGTTCGCACGCGCAAGGGAACCGTATACAACATCCCCCCGGTTTACCAGTAGCATCCGAACCCCCGCGGGCGGCCCATCTGTCGATCCCTGTCACGTATGAATCGCGGTGCGAGGTTGCATTGTTGCGAAGGGGATTCCAGAATGGAGGGGAGCCGGTCTGTGCTGCAGGCCGGGAATTGCTGTTCTTTCAATATCACCGGGAGACCTCTTCCATGCGCGGGATGATTGCTGCTTATCTGTTGGCTGTGGTGTGGCTGTTTAATGCGGGGGATCGTGTTCAGGCTGCGGAACCTCATGAGGACCGGTGTGTGATTCTGGTCAGTGTGGACGGTCTTGCCCATTTTTATCTGGATGACCCCCTCGCGGATATGCCGACGTTGAGAAAGCTGGCGAAAACCGGTGCCCAGGCTGACGGCATGGTCTGTTCGTTTCCGACGGTGACCTGGCCGAACCATACCACCCTGGTGACAGGGACGACGCCGGCGAAGCATGGAGTGATCGGGAATAATTACCTGGATCGTAACAGCGCCTCTCCAGTCCCCTTTATTCCTGATCCACTGTTTGATAAAGATCAGATTGTCAAAGTGCCGACGATTTATGACGCCGCTCATAATGCAGGGCTGGTGACGGCGGGCATCGTCTGGCCGGCGACACGGAACGCACGCACGCTGGACTGGACGGTGCCTGACATGTTTGGCAAGGAAGCGTGGCCGAAATATGCAACACCGGTCTGGTTGAACGAACTGCGGGAGGCGGGGCTGCCTGTGGATCTGCATGGAGACTGGACGGGAGAGAGCGGCGGCGGCGTGAAGCGGGACTGGCTCTATACGCGCATGGCCCGGCACCTGTTCGAAAAACATCCGCCTAATCTGTTGATGATCCACCTCGTCGAGGTCGATCATGTGGAACATAAATATGGTCCGCGGAGCCCGGAAGCCTATTGGGCCGTCAGCTATGCAGATGACCGTCTGCGGGATATTGTGGAAGCGATTGAACGTTCACCGCATCGTGATAAGACGACGCTCGTTGTGGCCAGCGATCATGGCTTCTTTCCGATTTCCAAAGACATTCGCCCGAACGTGATCTTGAAACAGGCAGGACTGCTGTCCAAAGAAAAGAAGCAGGCGTACTGCCTGTCGCAGGGAGGCGCGTGTATGGTCTATCTGCTGGATGACGCGAAGCGGGAGGAAATGAAAGCAGAGCTGAAGAAAAAATTTGCCGCTGTGGAAGGAGTCCAGGCAGTTCTGGATCAGGATGAATATACAAAGCTGGGGCTGCCTACACCTGCGGAAGATTCCCATGCTCCCGATTTCTGGTTGTCGGCAAAGTCCGGGTATTCGTTCACGAACAGTGAAACGGGGGATGATGTGATCGCGCCGCGAAAGACGCCGGGAGGCACGCACGGTTACCTGCCCGATCAGCCTGATATGCTGGCGACGCTGGTGATCAACGGGTTTGGTATCAAGCCTGGCTCGAAGCTGGGCAAGGTTCAAAGTATCGATGTGGCACCGACAATGGCCCGCTTACTGGGCGTCGAACTGCCGACCGCCCAGGGGAAACCGTTAATGTCGGCATTGCAGGACGATTGATCGTTGCTGTCGTCGTTATGAGCGGGTCACGATCGTATGATTCGGGGCAAGCCGGATCTGATTGTTTTCAACGACAGGCTCTGGTTCTGAAGACAGGATCAGCGCGCCGGTGAGGGGGATCGACACGGGTGGTGCCGGTGTATCAGCGAGGGGAGTCAAACGGGCCTGGATTCTGAAATGCTGGTATTGCAGTGTGAAAATGCCGGATTGATGGTCACAGTCTGTCTGCAGATTTTCCGGTGTGAGCCAGCCGTCGTTGATCCCCTGTTTTCTTAACTGGAGCAGCCGCTGATACCAGTGAAACATATCCGGATCCCGCAGGGGTGCTTCGTTCCATTTGGCATTGAAGAAAGCTTCCGCCTGCGAAGGCAGCAGTGCATCCTGCCAGATATGAGATGGATAATCTCCCCGACGGCCGACGTCGACGGCGTCGCGCAGGTGGCGGTCTTCGAAGTCGACAAAGAACGGGAACGGGGCTGAAGTCGCGAATTCTTCTCCCATGAAAATCAGCGGAATTCCCGGATAGAGCAGGACGAGTGCCGCGGCTGCTTTCTGAAAGGATTTGGACGTCAACTGGTGCAGTCGCTTGCCATGCGGATGATTGCCGACACTGTCGTGGGTCTGAAGTGCAATGACGAGTGAGGACAGGTGCTGGCTGGAATTCGCAGTGATTCGCTGAGATTCGGTAACGCGTGTGTTTTCATGACCGGCATACAGGTAGCCGTGTTGCAGCACTTCTGCGAGATCCGGAGCGCCCCGGTAGCCGCGATGTGTGAGATGTACTTTGGGAAGTGCCAGAGAATAGAGGGAATACATCAGACAGTCGCACCAGATGCCTTCGTAGGCTGCCCTGCTCGGATTGGTCGTTAACAGATCATGGTTATAGACGTTGGTCTCGGCAAAGAGATGCACGGGCCAGTTCCTGGTTTCCGCGTGCTCCGAGACTGCCTGCCTGATTTCTTCCAGGATATGGAAATGGCTGTCGTCATACATGCAGTGTACGGCATCGAGTCGCAGACCATCCAGATGATATTCTTTCAGCCAGAAGACTGCATTTTCGGTAATGAACCGGCGGACGTGACCGGAATCAGGACCATCGTAATTCAGGGCTTCTCCCCACGGTGTATGGTGCCTGTCTGAAAAATAAGGACCGAATTCAGAAAGATAATTTCCTTCCGGACCCAGATGGTTATACACCACATCAAGAAAGACGGTGAGACCCGAACGATGGCATTCGTCGACGAATGCTTTGAAATCGTCAGGAGAGCCGTAGGTGTTTCGAACGGCAAACAGATTGACGCCATCATAGCCCCAGTTCCAGCGGCCCGGTGTCTGCGTGACTGGCATGATTTCCACGGCCGTGATACCGAGTTCAATCAGTTCTGGAATATGTTCCATGGCGGCCTGAAATGTACCCGCTCTGGTGAAAGTGCCGACATGCAGTTCGTAGATCACCAGGTCCCGTTTCGCAATTCCCTGCCAGTCCTGATCGGTCCAGGAGAAATCGAATGAATTACGGATTTGTGATGCGGCGTGGACTCCCTCGGCCTGAAACCGGGATGCAGGATCGGGGCGCGAGATCTCGTCATCCATGCGGTACAGGTAATAGTCTCCCGGTCTGACGTTGTGCAGTATGCCTGAAAAATAACCATGTTGATTGCGAGTGAGCGGATGCAGGCTATGATTCTTCTGCAGTTCCACCGCGACCTGTGTTCGTTGCGGCGCCCAGACTCGAAAGCAGGTGGAATCAACGGTGAGCGGAGTGGCTCCCAACTGGCTGCTTTCAGACGGAATCTGTTCAGCAAGTCCAAACCAGCGGCAGCCTTCCAGCACGCCTGAAGTGGCGGTCCCCTCTGCCAGATACAGCCGGTTTTTCCAGCCTGACGTCTGGTGAAGGTTATACACGCGCTGGGCCAGCTGGCGGTCTGCGTTTCCTACCAGAATCGTTCTGTAGCCTGCAGTCAGTGCTGCCAGGTCATTGCCGGAGTCGCCGGCAAAAACGATATTTCGGGGATCGTATCCATTGTTTTCAGTCCACCATTCCAGGGCAAGTGCCTTAGAGACGGTGGCTGGCAGAAGATCAATCAGGCCATCTCCATTAAAGGGATCGACGCTGTTGATAATCGAATAAGGGGCATCGGTCTGAGTCAGAATTTCCTGGATGCGATCAACGAGTGATTCCAGCTGCGCTGCGTCTGCGTAATAGCTGAGTTTGAAACGCCCCTGTTTGAATGATTCCTGGAGACGGAGCCCGTCAATTGCTGCTAACTGTTCGCGCAATGCCTCGATTGACATGGCGGCGATGATCTGGTCCTGGTAGTCCTGGTAAGCCGTGACCAGGGTAAATTCCTCGTTTTCCTGTCGCTGAAAAATGGAAGTACCGACATCACAGATGATCCACTCCGGCACGGGCAGTTGAAAATCCTTGATCGCCTGTGAAACAGACTCGAAATGTCTGCCGGTCACAAAGATCAGGGAGTTGCCGCGGGCCTGGAACTGCTCAGTCAGAATGCGGAGGTCCGACTGGTTTTGCGGGTCCCTGTTTAACGGGATCAGGGTTCCGTCCAGATCGGTGGCCAGTACCTGCGCTGTGAGTGGCGCAGCAGTCTTTCCCGCAGAGTTCTGCGTGGACATCAAAACGCTCCTTCGATTAAACGCGGTTCAGCCAGAGAATCTGGTACGGTTCCAGTACCAGTTGCTCTGATGTCGCGTAAGTTTTGTCGTTGATGACATTCTGGAAAAACCGACCGAGTCCTGCGGTACGGAGTTTGTTGCCTTCGATGACCTGTGCTTCGTCAGAGAAGTTCGCCAGGACGATCAGGCGATTGCCTTCGTAGAGACGAACGTAACCCAGGATGTGCTCATTGGCGGTCGCGATGAGTTCCATTTCCTGGCCTGCGAGCGCAGGCAGAGATTTTCGCAGGGCAATCAGTTTTTGTGTGGATCGAAAAATCGTGGAACGAATGGAACCGTTGCCCAGCTTGATATGATCGTCGAGTTCTTCAAGGAATTCCCATTGCATTTTCGGACGATGGATCCAGCGGGAATCGCCGGCTTTGGCGGGATCTTTCACAAAGTCGTAATCATTCAGCATGCCCCACTCTTCCCCCAGGTACAGCAGTGGGATACCGCCGATACTGAGGGAGACGCCGTGCAGCAGCAGCATGCGGCGCAGCGCCAGTTCTTTTTTTTCTTCGTTGTCTTCTTCGATCGCCTGTTCGAGGCCGGCAAGGGACGCCATGGTCCCGGAAATCCGCATGTCGCCGGTCTCATGGTTTTCCTGAAAAGGGACGCCCCGCGCGAAAGAGCCGGGAAACTGACCGGTATAAAAGTCATTCAGGAATTTGCGATGGTCATAGGCGTTGATACCGATTGCCTGGGCATCGGCGTCGTCAAAGGTCCAGCCAATGTCATCGTGGCAACGCAGGTAATTCACCCACGCGGTATTTTTGGGGAGTTTGTAGCGATGCCTGAGTGTCTGGATCAGCAGTGAAACATTGCGGGTTGCCAGTGATTTCCAGAGCAGCGCCATGAGTGTGGGATTGTAAGAAATCTGGCACTCGTATTCACTGATGTATTTGACGACATCGTCCGGGTGCACGATGGCTTCTGACTTGAACAGCAGGCCGGGTGTGGCGATGCGGGCCAGTCGATTGAATGCCTGAATCAGCGTGTGTGCTTCGGGCAGGTTTTCGCAACTGGTGCCCATCTTTTTCCAGATGAAAGCGACCGCGTCGAGTCTCAGGATGTCGATGCCTGTGTTGGCGATGAATAACATCTCCTCAAGCATGGCGCGAAAGACAGCCGGATTCGAGTAGTTCAGGTCCCACTGGAAACTGTTGAATGAGGTCCAGACCCACTGCTGCATCCCGTCGTGCCAGGTGAAATTGCCCCGGCGGACGGTGGGAAAGATTTCGCGCAGGGTGCGTTCGTATTGTTCGGGTTTTTCACGATCGGGGAATATATAATAGTATTCTTGGAACTCGCGGTTTCCTGATTGCGCCAGTTTGGCCCACTCGTGATCGTCAGAAGTGTGGTTGAAAACGAAGTCAAGTACGAGTGAGATCCCTGCCTGCTGAAGATCGGTTGCCAGCAGCCGTAGGTCTTCAATCGTACCCAGGCGCGGATCGACCGAGCGATACGTGCTGATGGCGTATCCGCCGTCATTGTTACCCGGGCGGACTGCAAACAGCGGCATTAAGTGCAGGTAGGTGAGCCCCAGGTTTTTGAAGTAGCCGACCTGCTCGCGGAGTTTGCTGAGATTTTCCCCGAAGAGATCGACATACAGGGCCCCCCCGCTGATGCGTTCTGACTGAAACCAGTTGGGTTCATTGATGCGATGTCGGTCAATCGCGCACAGGTCCTCGGGCCGTTCCGCCCAGCCTCGGGCCGCGGTCAGCAGTACCTGTTCGATGTGATAAAAGAAATCGTACCGGGAGCTGTAGAGTTGAAACAGCAGTCCAAACAGGGGACGCCAGTGCTCAGCCAGTCTCGCTTCAAATTCATGCTGTTTGACATCGTCGATCTGGCTGGTTTGCCAGACTTGCTGCAACTGAGGCTGCAGGCGCTGCAGTGTCAGATCCGCCTTGAAGTCTATCTCATCCTGCGCGGTGCTCATTCGATCCGATCGTTGGGAATAGTAATCTTGCCTAAGAAGTTGTAATACCTGATACCTTCGAGGATGCCCGCCGCGTGGGAGGCCTCTGCGAAATAGACGCGTGGCCGGTTGCGGAGTCGTTCGAGTTCTTCACTGTGATTTCCGACGACCACACCCAGGGTGCGGCCCAGCAGCATGCCGGCGTCATTGCCGGAATCACCGGAGACGAGCACGTGTTCCGGGGCGAACCCCCATTTCCAGAGCACGTGTCTCATGGAAAGATCACTTCCGCCTCGCACCGGGATGACATCGAGGTACATGCCGAGGGACATAATAACCTTAGCACGTAATCCGGCCTCCCGAAGAATTTTTTTGATGGTCGTAATACTCGGACTGACATTCGTGTCGATTTCATAACTGATTTTAAATTCGGACTGATGTTCTTCAATTTGCGGGTAAAAACCGGGTTGCATATCGAGGACATCTCGAATCTGCTGCGGTTTCCAGGCGTAATCAATCGATTTTCGCCAGCTGAGGTCTGGCGTCAGGTTTTCGCCGTAGTGTAACTGTGTTCCTGCATCGGTGTCGATGAGGTCTGGCTGAGGCAGTCCCAGCTCTTTGATCAGTTCCATTGCCGAGTCGAGACGACGACCCGTGGCGATACCGAAACCGATGTGATCATTCTCGCGAATCAGCTCTACAAATTCCCGAAGAGCGTCATCATCACCGGTCAGTGTATTGTCCAGATCGGTGATTATCAACCGGTCAAATTCCGGGAGTCTCCGCATGCTGGATTTCTCAGGCAGATCTGCCAGCACGGGGGCCGGTGAATGTTCCAGGATATCATCCAGATCACGGAGATAGCGTTCCGCATGATGACTCCACGAATAATGTTCGCGGGTTCCCTTGATGCCGTTATCTGACCATTCGGTCCACTGTTCAGGTTCGGTTAATGTACGGAGCAATGCATGCTCGATGGCAGGTTTATCCATGGGATCGACGAGCAGACCGTTTTTGCAGTTGGCAATAATATCGCGGGGTCCGCCATCATTGGTGGCAACGATAGGTAATCCGGTGGCGCCGGCTTCGAGCAGTGTCAGTCCGAATGGTTCCGTTAGCGCCGGATTGATGAAGACCCCTTTCAACGAAGTCGCCAGCCGATACAGTTCAGGCACATCATCCGGCTTATGGGTTTTCGGGTAAGCGACCTTTCCGTAAAGATTGTAGCGGTCGATCAGGTACAGAATGTGATTGATAATCCGCCGCTGTGCCTTGGGCAGGTCACGCAGATCATCGCGTGTGCCCATGACCAGCACGAGGTTCGCCAGTTTCTGCAACTGTTCGCTTTCCCCATACACGCGGACGAGCATTTCCAGATTCTTTCGCTCATCGGGCCGGGCCATGGTGAGAATCATGGGTTTATCCGGTTCCTGCAAAAAGCAGTTCAGATCCTCGGCAATTCTCGGAGTGGTCCAGTCTTTCTTTGCAGGTGAGAAATTGGTGAGGTCGACGCCCGGCGGGATGACTTCCATGCGCGCGGGCTGGTAATGATCATAGAGTTCATACTGCTGCTGGACTTCCTGGTTGGTGCTGGTGACTACCATGGAAGCGGTTTCCAGCGCGAGTTCCTCGGCTTCAATCCGCGAAGTGAATTTATATTTACTCTCCAGTTTATCCATCGCCTGTTCTTCTTCTTTGCCCAGAGAAAGTCGCTGGCGTTTGACGCGTCCCAGGGAGTGCCCGGTAAAGACATAGGGGATATGCAGCAGCCGTGCGAGTTGTGCGCCGGCGACGCCCGCATCAGCGTAGTGGCCGTGGATGATGTCCGGCAGTCCGGTGCGGCGAAAATGCTGCAGCGTCTGGTCGATAAACAGCTCAATGAAAGGCCAGAGCGATTCTTTCCGCAGATAACGTTTGGGGCCAAACGGGATGCGGACGATCTTGGCGTTCTCAGAAATCTGTTCTTCCACCTGGGCATAATCGTCATCCACTTTGGGATCGATGATCTGCCGCGTGAGCAGTTCGACCTCGCGGACATGTGAGTGTGCCGCGAGTTCGCGGGCCAGTTCCAGCACATACTTGACCTGACCACCCGTGTCGGCGTCGCGCCCCAGTTCGCAATCATGTCCACGTATCAAACCATGCAGGCTGATCAGGGTGATTTTGAGATCGCCGCGTTTGTTTCTGGTCAGCCTGGCAGCGCTGGTCTTAGCTTGTGACGAGTTCTTTAACTCATTTCGGGCCATTTGATTTAGTCCTGTTCGTTCAAAATCAGTGAGAGAATGTGGGGTCTGGTGAATCGACTTGAAATGACATGTCGATTCGTGATGACCGGGCGAGACGTTATATGAAAGTGATTGCCTGTTTTGCGGATTGTTTTGCAGTTCAGCGCCGGTGATTCCGATCGCGGGTTTCGATTGTACGTTGAGTGATCACTTTGATTGCTCAGCGACCGGTAACAGGCTTTCCTGTTTCCTGCACGGAAGTTGCAATAAGTCTTGTTAATCGAACTTCTCCTGAATAGATCATCTTCGAGCCAGTGTTCTATCTGTTCAAGGTAGCAAAGGTCATGCCGAAAAGTGGGTTAGTCGGAACGTGATTATGGGACAGTGATGGCCCGGAATATGTGACAGACTTGTCTCATATGTGGTCATGTTGATAGAATGGGAAGCTGGTGTCGCATTTTGAGATTCCTGATCTGAACTGTTTTTGCTGGTTGAGATCGCGTGCGCTACGAGAATCTCAATCAATGCCGTCCCGGGAGATGACATGCAAAAACCATTGATTGTCTGCAGCCTGCAAAACCGCAATTCCAAAGGAGCGCTGCAGTCGCTGGATTGTGAACTGCTGCGGTTACCTGCGGCAGAGCAGATACTGACCACGGAGTTCCCGCGTCCGCCTCGGTTGTTTGTCATTCACACGGTCTCCCTGGATCATGACGCGACGCGGGCTGTCATTCTTTCTCTGCGCAGTCAATGGCCCTTGACGGAAGTGCTGGTATGGGCACCCCAGGCGGAGGGGAATACGGTACGGACTTATTTTCAGGCGGGCGCGCATGATGTCGTGCTGCATCGCCAGGAGTCGAAGCTGGCAGAAGCGGTGTCAGCGACCCTCGAGAATCAGAAGTTTCTGCCGCGCATGCATGAGCAGAGTCGTCAACGCAGCAAAGGTTCACGATTTGAATCGATGTTGAGCCGCAGCACGGAGATGTGGGGGCTGTTTGAACTTTGCACGCGTGTCGCGCCCACCGATGCGACTGTTTTAATAGTGGGAGAGACGGGCACGGGCAAGGAACTGCTGGCGCGGGCCGTGCATCGACGATCCGGGCGCGAGGGGCGATTCGTAGCAGCGAACTGCGCGAGCATCCCCCCTGACCTGATCAATTCCGAACTGTTCGGCTATGAGAAAGGCGCGTTTACCGGAGCGGACCGGGCCAAGAAAGGACTGGTAATGCATGCGAATAAAGGGACACTGTTTCTGGATGAGATCGGCGACATGCCTCCCGAAGCGCAGCAGTGCCTGTTACGCATGCTGCAGGAAAAACGGATTCGCCCGGTGGGCAGCCGGGTGGAGTCAGAGATCGATGTGCGGATCGTGGCGGCAACGAATGTGCAACTCGATCAAGCCGTGCGCGACGGAAACTTCCGGGAGGATCTGTTTTATCGCCTGGATGTCATTCGCGTGAATGTCCCCCCCCTGCGTCAGCGTCCGGAAGATGTGTATCTGCTGTTCGGTCATTTCACCACGCGACTGGCAAAACATTACGGGTTGGAGCCGCCCATTTTTACCGACAGTTTTCTGGATGCACTGCTGGAATACGAATGGCCGGGCAATGTGCGCCAGCTGGAAAACCTCAGTGAACGACTGGTGCTGGAACGCTCGCAGTCTGCGTTAACGGCCCGTGACTTCGACAAGCTGCGGAATACAAATCTGGTGGAGACTCCGCAGACGCGCGAACATAAAAAGCAGGCAGCATGGCGGAACAGTGTCGATCCGGGCCGGTCTCTGCAGGAGAACCTGGATCCGGTGATTGAAGAACTGGAACGGGAGTATCTGCAGGCTAAACTCAAACAACACGCGGGGCGCGTGGCGGAGACCGCTGAGGAAGCGGGGATCAGCCGGCGGACATTACTGCGAAAGATGAAACAGTACGGGATTGACAAGCAGAAATTTAAATTGTGAAGCCATCCGTTTGAGCTTATCTGTCATTTGTTCTGAATCGCTTTCAGAATTGCAGCGGCAATGGCCTGCATGCCCTGGTCGCCGGGATGCGCTGCGACGCCGGCGTGCTGGAAATCGCGTTCTGATCGGGCATAGTTCTTTTCTTCTTTGCCGAGGTTGCTGATATCAACAAAAATTCCACCTGCTGTCTGACAGGCCTGGCGTAACGCATCGTCTTTTTTCTGATCGGGCCAGAAACTGCTGCGGACAATGATGGTCGGCTGGTTGTCGGACTGTAGCTGCTTGAGCAGTTTTTCCACGCTGGCCTGAAACGTCGCCTGCGCTTCTGCCGTCTTGAGCTGCGGTACGTTTTCTCCAATGGCGAGCACCACCAGATCGGGGTGGAATGCGAGGGCGTCCTGCAGATGTTCCTGCAGGTCATAAGTCGCGTACAGTCGCTCGAAGGCGGCGATATTCTTTGCCAGCATGGTGGGGTCGGTTCCGGAGGATTTCGCCAGCGAACGCGTAACGAGATGGACGTAATCCTTGTCCCGACTGCTGGCTGCCATGCCCCAGTTCCCTTCCCAGCCAATCTTTTTGGAAGGGCCATGCAGTGTGATACTGTTTCCCAGGAAGAGTATTTTCTGATAGCGGGCTGTGGATGCCGGTTCAGCAGCCTGAGTCGCCGTGTTAAGAGTGCCGAGGGCGATTGTGATAAAACATGCCAATCCTGATAACCACAGAGACTGTGTTTCAATACATCTGGATTTCATTATGCGATGGCTTTCTCTTACGAATTGTTTTCCCACGGGAAAGATGATGAAATATCATGATTTTTGCGAATCCTTGTCGAAACGGGTGACTCTGATACGACCACCTCATGTTGCCACCAGGCAGTGATCCGTTTCACACATCAATTAAAGAGGGAAAATAAAGTCATGTCAAACAATTCCGTCCAGTTACACCGTGTTTTGCGTACGACACCGGAAAAAATCTACCGTGCCTTTCTGGAGGCAGACGCCTGGTCGCGCTGGCTGCCGCCCGATGGATTTACTGCCCGCGTTCACGCGATGGATGCCCAGGTGGGAGGAACGTATCAGATGTCATTTACGAATTTCACAACCGGGAACAGCCATTATTTCGGGGGCACTTATCTCGAACTGGTCCCTGCTAGCCGCATTTGTTATACAGCGAAATTTGATGACCCGAACCTGCCGGGAGAAATGAAAACGACTGTCGATCTGAAACAGGTCTCATGTGGGACGGAGATCAAGATCGTGCAGTCAGGGATTCCCGAGGTGATACCCGTGGAAGGCTGCTATCTGGGCTGGCAGGACTCGCTGGTTCATCTGGCAAAACTGGTCGAGCCGGAAATTCCAGATTAGACTGTCTGCTCATTAACTCTCAAAAGAGATTTGAATTACCGGTCAGGAAAAGCAACGGGACACTGTTCTGCAAAGCGTCCCGTTGCTTTTAAACGAGTTGAACAGGTCAGCGAATAGAGGCAGGCAGGGAGTATGAAGAGCGGAAAGCGGGCATCCCGGCTGCAGCACTCAAGCACTGTGAACGCGGACAAAGCGCATAAAACGACCATAATAATCGTCGTGCAAAAAACGAAAAGCTTCCTCAGTTCCGAGGTACAGGATGCAGGAATGGTTATTTGTTTTGAAGTTCAAAGTTAAACTCGTTCTCACCCGTTTTGACGTCTGCCTTCAGTTCCGAACTGGCATTATATTTTGCGGGGATTAATTCCTGGCCAGCGACCTCTCCCTCCGTCTTGATAATTTTCACGACATACGATCCAACGGGAACTCCCGGTTCGTCCTGTTTTGACTTCATCTCATAACGCCCCTCGGCATCGGTGACACCATGCGAGGAATCGCCGGTTGCAGATTCATAGATGATGATCGCGTTATCAAGGGCTTCCCCGTTGAGTGTCACTTTACCGGATACTTTTTCCCGAGGGACACCCGAGCCACCAGCACCGCAGGAAAAGAGACCAATACAGAGAATAAGCAGACAGCAGGTAGAGACGAACCGTTTCATATGATGCATTTATCGTGTTCCTCAGAGTTGCAGCGCCTTCCGAGATGAATTTCCGGAATGCTTGATGGGTAATTTCAATGGAGAGGGAAAATCAGTGAATCAAGAATGAATCGGTGCTAGTATTCACCGATCACTTCACCGCCTCTGATGGAAACCAGATTTTTCAAAGTGTTGATATCCAGGTTTTCGCTGAGAAATCTGACGCTTCCGTCGCCGAGCAGAGTATGAGCGCCCCCTTCATGCAAACTGCCAGCGCCGAATGCGTAAACATATTGCGAAGCAGGATAGCCATTGATTCCAAAATTTCCATAACTGGGCGTGATCCAGTTGGTATGATTGTAATGACTCCAGAAAGGTCCATAGTCATTACTTGATTTCTGAATCGGCGTCTCCAGGATGATGATGCAGTTACTGGATCCATCAGTAATTTCACTGAGTTTCGCTGCCCCATTATGTCCCCAGGCGGATTTTCTGAGATCAGTGTCACCGGCATAGGTTTGCGTGGTCGAATTCTCAATCGTGTTTGAAACAATCCCGTAACTGACACGGTGATTCTTGTTGCAGGCATAATGCCCTGTTCCAGATTTAGTATAAGGGTCTAATGCCTGATTGGTCATGCCCGGATCTGAAGGGCAGCGGAAAATCACGATGTTATGGTCGGTGGCAGTCGGCTGAGAGCCTCCGCCCCCGCGTCCGTCGACATCACAGACTCCTGTGGCCGCTTCGAAGTTGATCGAATTATAAATATTGGTCTGATCAAGAAAGGGGAGAATCATCATATACATCGTATGATTGCGAACCAGTCCCGTAGCGACCCAGTTGGCGGAATTGATTGCTCCGGCGTTAATATCACCAGGGGGAAAAACACGATGCGTGTCATGATAGTTGTGGATTGCCAGGCCCATCTGTTTCAGATTGTTCTTACAGGTGGAACGACGGGCCGCTTCGCGTGCCTGCTGGACAGCGGGAAGCAACAGGGCGATCAGGATCGCAATAATTGCGATGACAACCAGTAACTCAATCAGGGTAAAACCACGTGAGTAACTTTTTTTCATGAACCAATACCCTTGCAGAAAATGAATCGGAGAGAGATGAGCAAGGCGAGCAACTGCCAATGTATATAAATATTTATAAGCAGAATCTAATCGAATGTCAACTAATTTCTATTCTTTATTAAATAAACGGAAGGTCAGTGCTCATCCCTACTTCCAGTCTGTCGATGCAGGAGATTTGAGCGGCATGCCCACCAACGGGAGCGCGTATTGTAACAACGTTTAAAAAACACTTCCCTTCTCACTGCAGGTGGGCCAGATAAGGGGAGTCAGTTCAAAAACCTCTTCCGGGGTATTGGGTGATGCGTTAATGGACCAGCGGCAGAGGCTGGGCCACTCTTATTCGGTGAGTACTGCTGTTTCTGAAATTTGGCCCTGTTTTCTGCCCGCACATTGTATTTCCTCGTGGGCCTGATTAGAGTAATTACTTAGGAAGGTTGCTGAATCTCCTACTGGTCTGATTTTATGCGCTGTTGAGCTGCAGCGAACAACATGAGGAACAAATAATGAATCGATCGTCGTTTATCAAACAGAGTCTCTCGTCCCTGCTGGTGCTTTGTCTGCTGGGGAGTTCCGCCGGTTTTGCCGGTGATAAAAAAGAGGCGGAAACAAAGAATGAGCCGCCGGAAGGTTTTATTGCGCTGTTCAACGGGAAAGATCTCTCCGGCTGGATCGGCATGAACTATCATCAGGTCAAAAAAAGTCCTGAGGCTGTCAGAAATATGCCCGAAGCCGAGCGGAAAGCGTTGTTGAAGAAGAACTGGGAAGATGTGCTGGAACACTGGTCGGTAGAAGATGGCGAACTGGTGAACGATGGGCATGGCGTTTACCTGACGACAGCCGAAGATTATGGCGATTTCGAGCTGCTGCTCGATTATAAAACCGTCGCATTAGCCGACAGTGGGATCTATCTGCGTGGCGTACCTCAGGTGCAGATCTGGGATACCACCAAAGAAGGCGGTAAATGGGACCGCAAAGCCAACCTGGGATCGGGTGGTTTATTTAATAATCAGGGGGAAGGCAAATATCCCCTCGTTCATGCCGACAAACCCTTTGGTGAATGGAATCATTTCCGGATCATCATGAAAGGGGACAAGGTCACCGTTTACATGAATGATCAACTGGTGGTAGACAACAAAAAGATGGATAATTATTATGAGAAGAACAAACCGATTTACGAAACGGGTCCGATTCAGTTACAGACACATGGCGGCGAGATTCGTTTCAAGAATGTCTTTCTGAAAAAACTATAAGCAGAAGAAATACGAATTCTGGAAGATCACTCATTCTGCCACCCTGGCAGAGTGAGTGCCAGCCGGATGGGATGCAGGTTGTCTGTTCCGGGATTCGTTTTTGCTGTCACTCAACTTGATCACGGAGGGATTCACGTATGGTTCGCATGACACACAGATGGTTCCTGCTGGGAATGCTGCTGGTAGCCGGCTGTACGCAGACGACCCCGGTCGAAGAGATTTCCGTGAAAGCCAGTGGTGTCTCTCTAAAAGATACGGAATTGCCCGACCTGTCTCATCTCTGGCCCGGCTGGCGTGGCCCGGATCGCAATGGTCATGTGCCGGATCAACGGCTGCCGATCGAGTGGAACGAAACTAAAGATATCAAATGGCGGACGGATATTCCCGGACGCGGTCACAGTTCACCCGTGGTGACAGAAGACATGGTTGTGCTGGCCACTGCTGACGACCAGGACCAGGAGCAGATGGTCATCGCGTACAATCGGTCTGATGGCTTGGTGCGCTGGGAAACGGTACTGCATCAGGGAGGCTTCCCCGGCCCAGGTGAACTGCACAAAAAAGGGACCAATGCCAATGGAACCGTACTGTTTGATGGCGACCGGATCTATGCCGTTTTTCTGAACTCGGGAAAAATCATTGCCACGGCTTTGGATCTGGAAGGCAAAAAGGTCTGGCAGAAAGAACTGGGGTCTTTTAATTCGAAGTTCGGCTATGCTCCCTCTCCCCTGCTCTTTAAATCATTCGTGATTATCGCGGCGGACAACCGGGGCGGCGGTTACCTGGCGGCTCTCGACCGGAAAACGGGAGAGATTGCCTGGCGTGTCTCGCGGCCTGCGGTCAGTACCTATTCAAGTCCCGTAGTAGCTTATGTCGGGGGCCGTGATCAATTACTGATCAGCGGTTGTGACCGGGTCGCCAGTTATGATCCGGCGACGGGGAAAGAGATCTGGAATACCCCCTGTCTGGCCGAAGCAACGTGTGGGACGATTGTGACCAGCGCCGATAAGATCTTCGCCAGTGGAGGCTATCCCAAACGCGAGACCGTCTGCCTGTCGGCTGAGGGAAAACTGCTGTGGTCAAACGACACCAAAATTTATGAGCCCTCCATGCTGGTGGACGGCGGGCAGTTGTATGGTGTAACCGATGACGGGATCGCGTACTGCTGGTCGATCGACTCGGGAGACGTGCTCTGGCGAAACCGTCTGCGGGGTTCTTTCAGTGGTTCCCCGATTCTGTGTAACGGTCTGATCTATGTTGCGAACCTGTCGGGTGAAACCTTCGTGTTTGAAGCGAGTCCGGACGGGTATAAAGAAGTCGCGTTCAACAAGCTGGGAGACGACTGTTACGCCAGCCCGGCTGTGGTGGACAGCGAAATCTTTCTCCGCGTGGGCAAACAGGTCGGCGACAAACGCCAGGAACAGCTGGTGTGTATCGCAGCCTAAACAACGGAAAGCCCGACCGAAAAATCAACCGAGTAATCGGTCCGTTTTGTATGCTGTGTCCCGTTTTACTGTAGTATCTTGAGGGGCTTTTGGATCGAGAATAATCGGTTGAGAGACGCGACTGTTATATGTGACACGCTCTCACATCGCAATTCAGTCTCTCATTTATGGCGTTTGCCGCTGATTTCGCGTTTCCATTCCAGTTTTTTCTCGATGGCGGCGATCATCATGCCGGCGATGTCTTTGCCGGTCGCAGCTTCGATGCCTTCCAGGCCGGGCGAGGAATTGACTTCCAGTAACAGAGGTCCGTTTTTGGAGCGGATGATGTCGACGCCGGCGATCATCAGTCCCAGAACTTTGGTGGCTTTGACAGCCAGGCGGCGTTCGGTGGGAGTGATTTTCACGACCGAAGCGGTGCCCCCCTGGTGGATGTTGGCGCGGAATTCACCCGGCGCGGCTTCGCGCTGGATCGACGCGACGACTTTTCCGTCAATGACGAAGCAGCGGAGATCCTTGCCGTCGGCTTCTTTGACGAATTCCTGAACCAGCAGGTTGGCGCGGAGAGCTTTAAAGGCGTTGATCACGGACTCGGCCGCTTTGCGGGTCTCTGCGAGCACGACGCCCCGCCCCTGTGAGCCTTCGAGCAGTTTGACGATCAATGGTGCGCCGCCGACCATTTCGATCAGGTCATTGGTGTCGATCGGAGAATTCGCGAAGCCGGTCGTGGGGATGTTGATGCCGCTTTTGAGCATCAGTTGCAGCGAGTAGAGTTTGTCGCGTGACTGGGTGATTGAGGTGGAGTTATTCACGGTGAGCACGCTCATGCTCTCAAACTGGCGGGCCAGCGCACAGCCGTAATAGGTGATACTGGGGCGTATGCGGGTGATGACTGCATCGAGATCGTCCAGGATGGAGCCGCCGCGATAGTGGGCTTCGGGCTCGACCGCGTCGAGTTTCATGTAACACTGTTTAATGTCCAGGAATTCCATTTCATGGCCGCGCTCTTCCCCCGCTTCGAGAATGCGCTGATTGCTGTAGAGTTCCTGGTTACTGGCCAGCAGCGCGATTTTCAAACCACTGCGGGCCTGTTCGCGTTTGCCATAGTGTTGATCGAGTGTGTCGCCGGAAACCTGCCCCATGCAGAAGCTGATGGCAGGGTCCACGAGCATGCGGCCGCTCATGGCTTCTCGTCCGAGCAGCATGCGATAGCCCATGGAGTCGCGGTTGGCCAGCGTCAGTTCGATTTCCCAGGCTTCGCTGCCGATTTTCAGAGTTGCCAGAATCACATAACGGGTTTCCGAGATGCCACTGGAACTTTTGACAACTCGTTTATCGATAATGGGGCGTTCGCAGCGGACGACGATCCGACGGTTGTTCTGCAGCGGATGGACTTCAAAGCTGACCCAGGTTTCTCCCTGCCTGCGGAATTTCTGGACGTTGAATGCGTGGATGGAGGACGTCTTGGCGCCGGAGTCGACACGGGCCTTGATGGCGGGCAGGCCGAGGTCGGGGAAGGCACACCATTCTTCACTGCCAATGATCTGCTTGGAAGGATTCTCTTTCATGGAACAATATATTCTATCTGGGATGATCCAGGTTGAGTGGGGCGTGATTGACTGGGTCGTAAATAACGGAGTTCCGCGTGAGACGGGCAGAATCCAGCTTGTAAGGATAGGGCATCAGAGCGTCAGATGGTAGACCAGAAACTGTTCGTCCTGCTGCCAGCCGACAGACTGATACAGCGCCTGCGCTGTTTGATTGGTGATCTCTGTCGAGAGTGAAAGCCGTATGGCGTTCACACTCCGGGCATAATCCGCTGCTGCGGCAATGAGTCGGGTTGCGATGCCCTGCCGCCGCCCGGCGGGAGTGACGAACAGATCGTTCAGGATGAAGATTTGGGCAAGTGAGACCGACGAGAATGAGGGATACAACTGTGTGAAGCCCAGCGGGGTGTCTGCTTCACTGGCGAGGAACAGCACAGACTCACCGTGCTGGAGGCGATCCTGCAGGAACCCCCGAACTGCAGCGGCATCACTGGGACGTCCGTAAAACTGACGGTAGCTGTCGAACAGAGGCACGAGGGCATCCAGGTCAGAGAGCACAGCCTGTCTGATGGTAATCTGTTTCATGGGGCACTCGTGGCGTTTTCAAGCGGACTGAATCAACGGACATGGATGACTGCTGCGTTTTCACCTGGGGCAGAAGCGATACGGTCTGCCCCGTCAACTGGTTGTATTGCTTCTGTAGAAACGCTGCAGCAGTCTGCTTTTACAGCAAACCGGTGAGTCGTGACAACCTTCATGATCGACATTCATCAGAAATTCAAAGAGAACAAAATATGTGAATAATATTTGTAAATGCAATACATATGCATTTACAATAAGTGTTTGTCTGATAGGATAACTCCCGTTTTGAGGGCAGGATAGAAAACCGGCCGATCTGGTTCGTGCTGTGTGGTTCTGTCTGTGAATAGATAACTGTGACCGGGAGGGGAAATGAAACGTTTGCGCAGAGGATTTACTTTGATTGAGTTGCTGGTGGTGATTGCCATTATTGCGATTCTGATTGCGTTACTGTTGCCGGCGGTGCAGATGGCGCGGGAGGCGGCGCGGCGGACTCAATGCAAAAATCATATGAAGCAACTGGGACTGGCGCTGCATAACTATCATGAAACCCACTCGCGTCTGCCTTTGATGGCGTCTGACTCGCTGTATGGTTATTCTCCCGCGGCACAGCTACTCCCTTTTCTTGAGCAGGGGAATCTGCATGATCTGATCGATTTTCGGGAACCGCTGTTAACGGGGCCTGCCTGGGCGGCGACGATCAATCCGGCGCTGGAACTGGTCGCGCAACAGGCTTTGCCGATCTTCCTGTGTCCCAGTGATGCGGGGTCGGTGTATTACACTGACGACAATGGAACAATCTGGGCCGGCAGCAACTATCTGGTGAATGGCGGTTCGGGAGAGAATCTGGCGTACTGCACCAGCGATAATGACGGACTGTTCTGGCGCGGTTCTTCCACACGCTTTCGTGACATAACGGACGGAACTTCGAACACGATTTTCATGGCGGAAACTCTGTTTGGAGATCGAGGGCCGGATACAGCGACGCTGTTGGATGCGGATCGTCAGATGAAGCGCGTGAGTGGTGGCGGTCCCTGCACTGCGTCAGCGGACGATCTCACAGGACGGGCAGCCACTCGCTACGAGGGGGGGCGTGCGGCAAGCTGGATTCGTGCTCTGGGCTATAACACGCTCGTACACGGCTACTATCCGCCTAATTCACCCAACCCGGATGTGACCCATCATGGCGAAGTGATTTCCGGAGCACGCAGTCTGCATATTGGCGGCGCCAATGTTCTGCTCTGTGACGGAAGTGTGCGGTTTGTGAGTGAGAATGTGCATCTGCAGACACTGCGCGACCTGTTCAGTCGAGCCGACGGGAATGTGCCTGGCGAATTCTGAGAGACGCGGAATCTGTTTCAACGTGAGAATTAGAAAGTATTGAGAGTTCTACATGATCAAAATTCAATGTCGGTTAACGCGGCATTGCCTGTTGCTGACATGCGGGCTGTTCCTGTCAGCAGGTTGTGCCGAAGAAAGTTCTGCTTTATCAGAAGTTCCCCGCTTCGAAGCGCCGGAGACATTTCAGGCGGATGGATTCAACTGGCAGCGTGAAGAAGGCTTCAGCCGATCTGATACTGCCGTCTTATCCCGTTTTTTCCAGTTGCAACCCGGGATGCAGGGCAGCCCTGCGGTGGCGGGGGTACCGGTCATCTATCACGGAGTGCAAAATCGCAGGCGGTTTTACTGGATTCAGGGAACCGCTGACGGTCCACTCTGGTCGTGCGTGGAATTTTCACAGGGCCGGTATCAGTTTCTGGAAGGGACGGGGAACCCGTATCAGTCGGGTTCGCAGTGAGTGTGTGAGTTTTTGTTAAGAGTGAACATACCAGATTGAAATCAATAACAGAGGTGTCAAATGAATTGGGAGTTTTGGAAGCGATGTTCTGTTCTGTGCATGATGTCATTGATGATTTCAGCGTGTAACGCAGTGGATGCCGGCCCGGAAGAAACAGAGAGCCAGACGAAGAAAAAATCTGAAGTCGCTGAAGCAAAGAAAAACAAGCCGACCGTCTGTCGCCTGTTTATCCAGGATCATGCAGGGAAAACGGTGCGCTGGGCTGATATTTTGAAGGGAGAGACCCTGGAAATGTCAAGTCCGTCTGTTGTTCCCGGTTTTCCCAAACTGGATGCAGAGCAACAGAATCTGGTGCAGATGGAAAGTTCGCTGCAGACGATGCTGGTGGGCGTGCGTGACCACGAGGACGGAGCCAATCAGAGTGGCTGGATTTTTCTGGAGACCGGGGTCGAAGAAGAATCGCATGGCGACCACGCGCATTGGAAATTCAAACACGAGCCACGCGTCGTGCAGTCGCAACTGGATGAACTGCAGGGGAATCCGGCACACCTGTATTGTTACCAGGGTGTTTACTATCTGGCTAACGACCGGAATTCGGGGTATACGCGGATTGATCCCCGAAGTTATCGAGATCATCCGGAATCGCCGATCGCGGCAGGATTTCATCGAGGCGGCGGGCAGCATATCACCCTGGCCGTCGTTGACGGGACGACCGGCTATGCCTCCTGGATTGCCGGTGGGGGACCAGAGAAAGGGCTCATTGATGTGACCCGGATTCGGCCCGAGGGGAATTCGGAAATCTGTTATTCCTTTTCACTGCCCACGGGGGCCATTCATGGTCTGACGACCTGTTCTGGAAAAGTCTTTTTTGCACCCGCCGACGGGATCTGCTGGTGTGAAGCAGATCGAAATCCCCTGCCCTCTGAGCAGCAGCAGGTAAATGTGCAGCATATTTCACTGGGAGTTGATAGCGAGACTCAGAAGCCCCACCGGACAGGAGCTTTTACAACGCATCGCAATTATGTCCTGTTTGTGTCCGGCAAGGGGCCGGAAGCACGCCTGTGCCTGCTGAATGCAGAACGGGAAACACCCGAATTGATATCCGTGCCCCTCTCCCTGCTGGCGGGGAACTCGCCTGTTTCTTTAGAAGTCTGCCGGACCGCCTGGGGGAAACGGCTGGCATTTGTGTTTCACAATCATTCGCAGGATCTGGAACAGGATGAATTCCTGAGCGTGATTGAACTGGATCCGGATGGTGACCTGAATTTTCAGGATGCCAGGCTCCTGAAAACGATCAAAGTGGGGGCCAGCAAAGTGGAGGGACATTACGGGCATCATGCGATCACTTTCGATCAGGCAGGCCGCTATGCATTCTGGTCAGAACCGGGAACGGGGCTGGTTAAAGCGCTGTCACTGGAGACCTTGCTCCCGGTGGGTGAATTCTCTGTGCCAGGCGTGCCCACGAAGGTGATCGCCGTGGGGCAACAGGATCAGGGGGACTGACTGCTGCCGGCGAACGACTGCCGGATTTTCATCTACGCTCGAAAATGTCAGATCGGGTAGACTGTGTGTGGATTCACTGGGAACCGGCGGCAGGGGTATGTTACGCCGCCGGTAGTCTGTTTCGATACCAGGAACCGTTGTGGTGAGGAGGTTGAGATGTGGATGTTATTTTCGCTAAGGACAGCAACAGGTCAAGCACAGGCATGTGGCGAAGTGCTGCGATATAGTGGTGATCTGTGCCGGTTGAGGAGCGATGCCGGAGCGATGTGTGTGGAAGTGTGTTGATCCGCAGATCAATTCAGTGACCATTCTTTAACTGGTCGAGAAAAAACAATGAATGCCCAGTGGGATAACAGACAGATGGGTGCAGTCATTCCTGATAAGCAGTTCTTTGCAAAGTGGACACGCGCGCGACACAGTTTGCGTAGTATCTCGGGCGGCAGGAAGCTGTCAACTGCAATAATGTGTGGTGAAAACGGAGCAGTGACAAAAGATCTCCCCTGAACGTTTCAGGAGAGATCTGCCATTCCAATGATAAGGGGAGAACTGGTTATTTGCCTTGTGCTTCGATGCAGTAGAGTTCCGTGCCCGTGCGAATCAGCAGTGCCTGATCGACGGCAGCGACTCCGTAGATGGTGGGCCCCAGTTGCGGATAGCCGCCTCCTGAGCCACGTTTGGCTTGAGCGTTTTCTTCAGTCGCTGGTTTTTCCGGTTCGTCAGCGAAAAGTTCGTTGGAGGCCAGCAGTTTGAATTCGGGGCCGGGCTGCAGGACATCGGTAGTCCCTTTTTTCGTGAAGAAGTAGATTTTGTCACCCGCGGCAAGAGGCGAACTTCAGCAGGGGCCGGACAGTCGTTCCGCATAGAGCTGCTTACCGGTTTTGAGGTCCAGGCAATAGACGACGCCGACTTTATTGACGAAGTAGGCACAACCCTCAAAGGCGAGTGGCGTGCAGTAATAGGAGACCGCTTTTTCCGCTTTCCAGACGATTTCGTAAGACGGTTTGCCTTCTTTGGTAACCAGTTTCAGGCAGCAGTTGGATTCACTGGCGTTCGCGGCATCCGGGTTGCGACGATCGGTGGCGGCCCCGATTAACACATAATCTTCAAAGACAGAAGCAGAAGGAATGGTATTGCCGCTGATGCCGGACAGCGTCCAGAGCAGTTCGCCGGTCAGACCCTGGTAGCCGGTGACGGTGCCTTTGGCACTGACAATGATTTCGGGCTTGCCAGCACGGTCGGCGATGACGGGAGAAGTCCAGGCGACGCCTTCTTCCCGATCCGTTTTCCAGAGATTCTTTCCCGTTTGTTTATCAAGTGACAGGAGGTAGGAAGGTCCATCATGGGCTGTCAGGACAATCAACTGCTCTTTCGTCTGGGCGAGGGAATTTCCGATGCCGTGATTACTGACAAAGGGTCCATAATCTTTCACGAGGGAACGCTGCCAGAGTGTTTCCCCGGCATGCGAACAGGCGATGACATCGCCGCTTTCAAAAAAGGCATAGATGCCCTGCTCGTCAACGGTGGGTGTCGGTGCAGCGCGGGAGACCATGGACGAAGTCTTTTTGGTCTGGCTGGCCGGGTATTCTTTACTCCAGAGCAGCTTTCCGTCGGCCAGCCCGTAGGCGTGGATGAAGCATTTTTCCTGTTGGGGACCTGCGATCGAGGTCACGAAGATGCTGTCTTTCCAGACAACGGGAGAAGACTGTCCATAGCCGGGCACGCTCTGCTTCCAGCGGATTCCCTGGGCGGGAGACCAGTTCAAAGGCAGGTTCGTGGCGGTGGTAATGTTTGAGCCTGTGCCCCGAAAGCCGGTCCAGGTGTCTGCAGCCTGTAGAACGGCTGCATTCAGCAGGACGGCGGTGGACAGGAGCAGGCAGTGTTTATTGTTGAACACAATCAGGTACCTCGGTCGATGGTCGATTTGAAATGTTAAAGATGTCTGCAAGAGAAGTCTGTTCAAGACTGGTTTCCAGCAGTGAAAAAGTATGGTTCAGATGTTGATCGAGCTGCTGGACTTCGCTGGAAGACGCGGCATTCCACGGATACTGTTCACGGGGAGATCCCGCTTTGACTGACTTGATCACATCCAGAAGCGAGATTTCCTGGGGAGTCGGAATCAATGCATAACCGCCATTCTGCCCCCGTTGTGAGCGGATCAGGCCGGTGCGATTCAGTTCCAGCATGATTTTTGGGAGATAGGCATGGGGGACATCAGCTGCCTGCGACAACTGGTCTCGCGTCATGAACTCAGGGAAACGAAATGCCAGGCAGGTCATGGCTCTGAGAGCGTATGCTTCGGTTTGAGAAATCATAATAACGACTCGTCTCTGGGAGCATTTTGAAAACGGATCAGTCTCGAACAACCACGAGCAGGCTGCGAATCGTTACCGTTTCAGAAAATTATAGGGACTGGAATTACTGCCCGGCTGGGGATTGAAGGAAGACTGTGTGTCCCGGGATGACAGTTGCTGCTGGAGGTTCAGGCAATAATCACGGCGACTGTGGTCTTCCACTTTGGTAAAAATATGAATCAGTTTCTGTAGACAATTGGAACACTGGATCTGTTTGAGTTCGGTTCGGCTGATTTCGCTTACAGTTTTCCAGGCTTCTTCCATTTCCCCTGACTGGACCAGTATGTTACTCAACGCGATTCGATAGTGGCGATTCTCCGGGTCAAGTGAGACGGCTTTGCGAAGCACGCCCGCAGTCTGCGGATACGGGTACTTGAGTTTCTCCATGAAGTATGCCATGCCCAACAGGGAATCTGCACATTCGGGATCCTGCTGGACTGCTTTGCGACAGGCGGATAATGCCAGATAGGTGAGATCGGGGTATCGACCGAGATAAGCAGCGATGGCCGGCAGAAGTTGATCCGGGATATCATCGCGTTGCAGCAGAATCGAGAACACGGAACTTCCCAGAGACATTTTACCGGTTTCCAGATAATTTTTTGCCAGCACATATTGGCCGGAAGCAGACAGGGGAATCAGGGTGGTTGCCGTTTCCAGCGAGTGGATGGAAACATGCTGCCAGCTCAAAGAGTCTTCAATTAATCCTTTGAGTTCCCACGCTTTACCAGAGTCGGGCTGGGTCTGCAGGAGTCTGGCGAGCCATTCGAGTGCCTGGAATTGCAGTCCCTGTCGGAACAGGCCGATTGCTTTCTGCAGTATGTTTTGAGGTTCCATCTCGCACTCTCCGGACAGGAATCTGTTTGTATCAAAAAAGAGGAGAGACAAGAGCTCCCGGAAATGGGGCGTATCCAGAGCAGAGCTCTTGTCTCTTCATACGGAATGCGACGACTAATTCAGTTTGACCTGCTCAATCGTTTTGAGGTGTCCTTTGCGGGAAGCACCGCCGATGGCAAGGAGACCACCGTTCCCATCAGGCAGGAGCCGATGGAAAAAGCGTGGTGTGGCCAAGGTACCTGCTTTTTTCCAGCTGTTATTCTTCTCGTCCAGCTGAAATACATCCCCGTCCATTCCACTCACATACAGGTTACCGTCAATGCTCCAGGCAGTGGTGCCGAATCCATTCATGGTGCTTCCGGGAAGTTCGGGGCCTTTCGTCCATTTTCCGGTTTCAGGAACATAGACGTCGACTTGGTGGCTGATGTCACCATCAGCGTCGATGCCACCCATAGCGTAGATTTTCCCCTGGTGTGCAGCGGCGGAGAGTGCTCTTCGCTGGAAGGGCTGCTTGATAGATTTCCACTCTGGTTTTTCCTGGGTCGCATCGAGGACCAGCATGTCATCCTGCCAGATCGATTCGTCTTCTTTTTGCATGGTCCAGCCACCGACAACGTATAAATGATCGCCGAGGAAAACCGCATCGTGAGAAGAGCGACCGGTGGGCATGGCTGTGACCGCTTCCCAGGCCTTCTTGTCAGGTGAAAAACGTTCCACAGTTGGCAGAGATTCCATCAGGGAATCTTCGTCTTTCTTGTTGTAAGCAGAGAGTCCGCCGACGCGGTAGACGCTTTCGCCGTGGGGAGCCATCGCTAAACCCTGCAGTGGGGTTTTGAGAGGCAGTGATTCCCATTTGGTCGGCTGTTTGAGATTCAGACGCTGGAAGTTCTGTGAGAGATTCTCTGCAGAGTGAGCGTGAGCACGACCGATGTGACCGCTGTAAACATACAGATAATCTCCACTGACGGCGGCACCGAAGCTGGAAATTCCTTCGGGCAGTTGCGGGTATTTGCTGTCAGCTTCTGCTGCAGAAGCCTCTGCTGTTTTTTTGCTTTCCGTGACTGCGGCATAAGGCAGAGTCAATGTAGAGTAATGACGCACGCTGTCGTACTTATCGCCTTTGTGCTCGCCTGTTTTCTCTTCGACGAATTTGGCCCGGATCGAGTAAACTCCTTCAGCCAGTTTGAGCTGGTGCTGGCCCTGGGCGTTGGTGGCTGCGGTCACTGTGGAATCACTGGTTTTGGGGCCGATGATTTTGAGTTCGACGTCTGCCTGTGGTTTGCCCTGCCAGTTGACCTGCAGAGTGACTTCGTCCCCTTTGAGGGTGGGCACAATATCCAGGGGCAACTGCTCGGTGGTGGAGATTTTGCTCCAGACACGCTGACTTTTCCGGGGATAGGTTTTGGCATAGTACTGCAGCAGGAACTGGCTCTCTCCACGGGTAATGACGCCATAAGTGTGGCTCAGGCCGTAGGCGGCACGCCCTGCTCCCTTTGGTTCCGGCGTTATAAACAGTGAGTCATCGCCGGCTGTGAGGGAGTAAGTTTCCAGCTTGCCTTTGGCGTTTTTCTCCCAGACTTTAATGCCCGAGAGGGGCTTGAGCAGATCCGGGTCATCGGGTTCGGCTGCCTCACCGAAATACAGTTGAACTTTGGCGGCATTGTTTTTTCCATCCGCTTGAGGCAGGAGCCAGAGGAAATGGGCAAATGCCTGGTTAGTGATTGATGCAGCCAGCAGGCAGACGAGCGCTGCAGTCCATTGAAACGTTTTCATATTGATGCTCTTTTACGTTAGTAGGAAGAATCGAATGTTACCTGGAATCAGACTTTGAGAGTGATTCAGGAGTCGTTAAACGATGGTTTGTCAATTTGATTGAGCCGACATTTCGCTCAAAGTTTTCGCCGGTTTCCACGGTCAACATGCTGGAAGGCAGATCGAAGTTTCCGATGCGGGTGAATGCAAAGGTATTGCTGCGATTTCCTGTGATGGCCCCGGTTTTGGGATCGCGGTAAATCACGGACGTATCTCGGGGTAATACTTCATTTTCCTTCGTTCGCCAGACATCCAGTGTGGAAATTGTGAACCAGGATTTATCGGAACGACGATGGACTTCGGTCATCACGTCATCCTGCAGGCGAAACGAAACGTTCTTGCCATCAATGTTGACCAGTCGGCCCAGAGGGTGATTCACTTCATCGTCAGCAAACGTAGCGGGAATGGGTTCCTGCTTGCGAAATTTGCGATGACCGATCACCGAATTCAGTTTAGGCAGACTCCATTCGGACAATGAATTATCTTCCAGGGTCAGATTGACTTTGAAGTCCTTATCAGCCGTGAGTTTGCCAGTCGTACTTTTACCATTGTACTGGACGACGACATCGGCTGTGAAGCCGGGGAATTCGCGCCAGGTGACCCGGGCTTCCCGGACTTTCTGGTACAGTTGGGTGGCCGCTTCCTTATTAGGGCTGGAAACCAGTTTGGGTTGATCCCGGGCAGGCGACCACTGAATGGTGGCAGAGAGCGTGAGCAGGACGATCAGGCCAGCCAGCCCCCAGCTTTTTAACTCTTTCTGAATTAGGTCATAGAACTTCATGAATTTGCTCCGCAGTCGTTAAATGATATAGCGGCGGCTGTTTATTTTGATTCAATTTTAAAATCAAAGGAGTTTTGTCCGTCTTTTGTGATCAACGCAGTCAGCTGACTCTTTTTGTTGTAAATATCAGGTATTTCGAGATCGAGTGGATTAGAAAGCATTTTGCCAGATTTGATTTCTGCCTTAATTTGGGTTATTTCTTCTAACTCTGGAGTTCTAGAGACAATTTCGACTCGCGCCTTTCCGACAGCGGGGCCCCCTGCTGCTGGGATCTGATAAATCCCCTGTCGCACGATGCCAGAAGATTTGATGGTTCCTTCCGGTGTTTCAGAGATAAACAGAATTTTGGCACTGGAGAGTGGATCTCCATTGTAGAGTACGGTTCCTGATACTTTGAGGCGTTCTACTGAAGAACTTGAACTATCACTGCAACTAAAGCTCATGCATACTAAAGGTGCCAATAATAAAACTGACTTTATTGATCTTTGATAATCAATCATAATTAGTATATCTCTGCTCGCTCTGAAAGAATCATCGTTTATGTACACACTGAAAAAGGCGGTCAATCAGACCTCTTGTTTTAAATTAAAATCTGCGTCAGGTCTGTTTAGAAATCCCCAATGACTTCACCACCAGCACGAGTGGCTAAAGCGTCTAGTTTGCCTGCATCGATATTTTCGCTCACGAAATGTACGGAACCGTCTGCCAGGAGAAAATGGGCTCCCCCCACATGATCGCTGCGCCAGATTGAAATATCAGCTCCGGTTTTGGCATTAAACTGACCACCAGTATTGCCCAGAGATGCGCCGGGATAGGATGATCCCCAGCGTGAATATCCCCAGCGGACTGTTCCAACTACACTTGAATCGGAGGAACAGGTTGTAGGTCCCCATGTATAATCTTTGAGGTTGTAATTGAATTCACCTCCCATGATCGTATTTGAAAGTCCGTCCGTAACATCTCGGAACCGGTAGACTCTAGTTATATAGGGAGGAGAATAGTATGTTCCCATTCCGCCTCGACCTTCAAAAAGACCATCATCCCCTTCTTCATCCGTTCCTGTAGAGAGACCATAGCTGGTGGGAGCCCCTTCTTCATCGTCACAAGTTGGATATGGGACAGGCCGACGTAAAACCATGGAAGGGCACAAGTATACGGGGAGTTTCTTATTGATAGCAGCAATATTGGACGGATCAGCGTAGCTCAGACTGAAATCATAAAGATTTTGAGCATTAGCCTGATCCAGGTAAGGAAGGATTGCGACAAGCGGCCCCATAAGCTTTGGGAACTGAACTCCTAAGGGCAATGCAATGTGCACATCGTGATAATTATGAATCGCCAAGCCGATTTGTTTCATATTGTTTTTACATTGGCTACGGCGGGCGGCTTCGCGGGCCTGCTGGACGGCGGGGAGGAGCAAGGCAATCAGAATGGCGATGATTGCAATGACAACGAGAAGTTCAATCAGTGTGAAGGCGCGTCTCTTGCGATAGCGGGATAGCATGGTTTCTCCTGACATGTGTAGTCTTTACCAGTGTGATGAATTTGAAAGATCACCTGATCTTTCAATGCCCGTTTGGTTCTGGCTGGCTGGCTACTGATGGAGAAAAACCATATTTGCTGGCTGGCTGATTGAAATTGAAACTCAGTCTCAATAAATCAGATCCTATAATGCGGTCCCCTGTCCTGCAAGTTTTCCATATCGATTTTGTGGAAAAATTCTAAAAAGGAATCGGCTCAGGGGGAATTGGGAAAGGAAAATCCAGGCTACGCTCACACCCAAGAAGGATCAATCCTGTTAAGGAGCCAACTACCAAGGGGTGGAAGAGACTTTCTCATAAAGATAACGAGAGAAAGGACTTATTGAGGATGTGTTTCCGGCTGCGAAGCAATACAGTCGAGAAACTGCTGCCCGAAGTCGTCACATTTTTTTTGTCCGACGCCCCAGATTTCGAGGAATTGAGGCAGGCTTTGCGGCTTATGTCGTGCCAGTTCCCGAAGCGTTGCATCTCCGAAGACCATATACGGCTGAATCCCCTTCTCTCCGGCGATCTGCTTTCGCAGTAAGCGCAGGCTTTCGAAGAGGTCCTGGTCGACACCTTTCCAGTTCAGATTTGATAAATCGTTCTTTGCAGGACGATTCGTGTCGGATTTGCCGGTCTCTGTCATTCGCATCAACTGGGGAGTGACTTCGCCTTTGAGGAGTTGTCTGCCGGACGCAGTGATACGCAACTGCTGATACTCGGCTGTCTTCGTCAGATATCCCTGGGAAACCAGTTGGTTGATCCAGTGCCTGATTGTTGCCAGGCTTTCTGTTTTCAGCAGGCCGTAAGTACTCAACCTGTCATGCCCGTTCGCCAGGACTTTTTTGTCTTTGGAACCTTTCAAAACCGCAGCCGTATAGGAAGCGCCAAAATTCTGATCCTGTCTGAAAATGGAGGACAGAATTTTCTGCCCGATGACCTGGGCGTCTTCGACTTTTTGAAAATCACCACGGCAGAGATCGCAGCCGGTTTCGCAGTCCTGCTCCAGGTCCTGTCCGAAATGCTGCATCAGATAACGATGTCGACAGTCAAAGGCATGGCAGTAGTTCTGCATGGCCTGCAGCGACTGGAGTGCGCTCGCTTTCGATTCATCGGGCTGGTCTTCCAGAATCCGCTTCCAGATCATCGCATCCTGTTCCGAGTAGAGCAGCACACATTCCGCTTCGAGCCCATCCCGGCCTGCCCGGCCGCTTTCCTGCTGATAGTTTTCCAGCGACTTGGGTAACCCGGCGTGAATCACATAGCGGACGTTCGGTTTATCGATTCCCATGCCGAATGCGATTGTGGCGACGATGACATCCACCCGGTCCTGGATAAAGGCTTCCTGATTGGCTGCCCGTTCTCTATCCTCTAATCCCGCATGATAGGGGCGCGTTTCATAACCGGCGTCATTGAGCGATTCGCTTAGAGATTCGACATCGGCGCGGGAAATACAGTAGATCACGCCCGGTTCTCCAGGATGCCGATCCAATACCGTACACACCTGGTTAAACCGGTCTGCCCGTCGCGCAACGGAGTAAGTCAGGTTGGGCCGATCGAACGAACCGATGAGGATCTCGGGGGTTTTTAATCCGAGTTGTACGGCGATATCGGAGCGGACGTCTTCCGTAGCGGTTGCGGTGTAGGCATGAATGCCGCACTGGGGAAAGATGTTTTTCAGCTCTGAGAGTACACGATAATGGGGGCGGAAATCATGTCCCCACATACTGACACAGTGTGCTTCGTCGATGACAATATAAGACAGGTTAATTTCCGCCAGCAGGCAGAGCATGTTTTCGAGCATCAGCCGTTCGGGGGCGACATACAGGAGTTTGATCTTGCCGGCCCGGACATCGCGCAGGACCTGGCGAGATTCTTCCTGGTCCAGGGAACTGTTGAGACAGGCCGCGGAGATCCCACAAACGCGGAGTGCATCGACCTGGTCCTTCATCAGCGAGATCAAGGGGCTGACCACGACGGCGGTCCCTTCTCTGCAGAGTGCAGGCGCCTGGTAACAGAGCGATTTGCCTCCGCCTGTCGGCAGGACGACCAGCGAATCCCGGTCATCCAGGACAGCGGTCATCGCTACCTGCTGCAGCGGACGGAACTCCGCATAGCCCCAGTATTCGTGCAGTACATCCAGTAAAGCGTCATCCATTCCAGCGCGGGTCATTTTCAATTCCGTATTCTCTGTATCGTCTGAATCATGCAGTCAGCGTGTCGATACATATCGTAACGGGTTGCGCAGAAAAGCTAAAGGAAAGAGTTGATGATGTTGGTATTTATCTGGCTCTCAATGGTAGCAACATCGACTTTTAAAAAAACACAATATGAAAATTAAGTTATCTCGCAATTTGTGATTGACAACTGAATATTGCCAGAGTACCGTGCTTGAGTCATTTTCAGGAAGAGACCGTGATTTCTCTTTTCCCAGCCAGCTCTTCGCCAGCCATCTTTTGACACAAAGATTCGGTTTCCAGGCATCGCTCTTCGCCAGCCTTTGAATCATCTTCAGGCACTTGCGTCAGTTTACCAGGTATCACGTTTCCTCTCTTTTTGATCTCTGATCGTAAGACTCATTTTCTAAAAAAACTCTTTACCCGACTTTGATATTTAAGAGGTAAGGTTTGTTTAAACAAAATCGAATTGCGCGCAGAGGATGACAGCCCTGTCCTGCGATCTAAAGAGAATCCCGTCGACTCTCGCTGGTCTGATGCACCAGAAATCGCAAGCTTTAAAACGTGTTTTTACGGAGAGATGAAGATGAAACGAAGGCAACTATTTTGTGTCGCGTTGTTAATTATTATGGGGAATGCAGTCTGCACTTCAAAGGCACGAGCGCAATACTATTTTGAAAGGGATCCTGCGAGTTATGTGAAAGTGCGTGATGACTTCTTTATAGCGGCGATAGGGTTTATCGATAGTGTAGTGGATGATACTGATATTAGTGTTTCGGATACAGGTAATCAAGCGGTGATTGCGAGTTCGACGACAAGTGCCAGTGCTGTCTCTGAAGTTTCGTCTGTTACTGCTGCTTCAAATACGCAAATAACATTTAACTCTGATTTAGTTGCCAATGGGCAAGTTTCCGCACTCGCAATGAATACCTCGATTGCATCTGTAGGTACTTTAGATTTTGCAGAGTATGCAGGTGTGAGATTTTATGAAGCATATTCAAAAGCAACTTGTGATGCAAAATTCACACTTAGAAACAGTCAGATGGATCCGCCGTCGACACAAATCAAATTAAAAATCAAGCAAAGTTCTTCTTATGCTGCCGATCCGGCATTTTACTGGATGCCAGAACATTCATTTTCGATTTATAAAAATGGTAATCCTTCACCGATGCTGACATCATCGGCATCAGGTGAAGTGACGTTTATTGATCCAGCGGCTAATCCCGGTGATTTTTATGTGATTAAAGGGATTGTAAATGCGGAAGGAGGGGCATCCTACGGATTATATTTTCCAACTGGTATTATAAATTTACTTGGCAGCCTGGAAGTGACTGGTGAAGCAGAGGTCTCTGTCGTGCCGTAGTGGATTTATGGAATCGTTTAATTAAAAAAAGGGAGTCATTCAACTGATCTGAATGGCTCCCTTTCGTTTTGAATCAGCACTAGCAGTCAAAACACTTCAGGCAGCGGATCGTAGCCGTCCACCAGATAGTGGGGACGCCCTGAGAGGTCGTGAATGGAAGCCGCGTTGTAATCGATTCCCAGGTGGCGATAGAGGGTCGCGAAGACTTCGCCGAAGTGAATCGGGCGATCGGCGACCTGGGCTCCCAGTCGATCGGTGGCTCCGATGACCTGGCCGGTTTTAAAGCCACCCCCTGCCAGCAGTCCAGCCCCCACAGCGGGCCAGTGATCGCGTCCGCCATCTTTGTTGATTTTGGGAGTTCTTCCGAATTCACCCCAGGCGACGACGGCGACGTCATCTGCCATGCCTCGTTCGTGCAGGTCTTCGATCAGCGTGGCCAAGCCCTGATCAAACTGCGGGAGATGCGTATTCTTTAAGCCGCCAAAATTATTGCTGTGAAAATCCCAGCGACCGAAATTCAGGGTGACAATCCGGGCACCAGCTTCGACCAGTCGTCGTGCCATGAGGAAGTGCTCCAGGTTTCTTGGGGCACCATCACCGAAGTTTTTCGGATCCCCTTTTCCATAGCGTTCGCGGACGGCAGGATCTTCCTGCGAGAGGTCGAGCGCGTTGACCAGTCGATTGGAAGTCAGGATGTTGAACACCTGCTGATTCATATCGTCCATGCCCTGCATGGAACCGCTGGCGTCGGCTTCGCGTTTGAACTGATCAAAGGAGGCCAGCAGTTGTTTGCGGTCGTTCAAGCGTGATTCGTCGATGCCGTTCAGAACCATGTTCTTGCGTGATGGGCCGGAAGGACGAAACGCGGAATTGCTGACTCCCAGAAAACCGGGTAACCCGGGCGAGCCATAGGGGGGATGTCCCGTGTCAGGCGACAGACCGACGAACGGCGGGACAGCGGGATTGGCAGGCCCCTGAAGTTTTGAAACGACCGAACCAATCGAAGGCCAGCCACCGGCCGGCTGATTGCGGGTGGTACGACCCGTGTAACAGATGAAGGAATCGTGGGCTCCATTGGGGGAGCCATGCACCGAACGCAGGGGAATGATTTTATCGGCGATATTCCCCAGGCGTGGCAGGTGTTCGCAAATCTGGAATCCGGGCACCCGTGTTTCGATCGGTCGGAACTCGCCTCGAATTTCTGCCGGGGCATCCATTTTCAGGTCATACATGTCCTGGTGCGAGGGGGCACCGCACATGTAAATCATGATGACTGCTTTTTGGCGTTTGCTGCTGCCTGACTGAGACTCTGCCTGGAGTAACTGAGGCAGGCTCATGCCACCTAAACCCAGTGCGCCAATTTTCAGGATTTCCCGTCGTGAAACACGATCACAGAGCTTAGTCTCTGGTCCCCAGATTGACAGCATCGAAATTCCTTTCTCAAGGACAGGCAGGAGTATAGTGGAGCAATTGTGGTGAGCTAATTTGGTGTGGATCAATGATCAAGGAACATTGATGTGTTCAATTGTAGCACTTCCAGCCGGGGAATTCCAAGCCCAAATCCAGAAAGTGAGACTCTGAAACGAGAAATTCGTTCGTAGCAGATTCTTCATATTTTATCGACTCTCAAGGGGAATTCAGTGGTGGGCAACTGGATCACGCCGCAAAGAGCGGATTGCTGAAATGGTTTCTTCAGTCGTTAAAGTCAGGTATTTTCGCCCGTATTGACATTGAGAAATTAAGTTGAGATCAAGACTTTCGATGGCGCAAAATTTCAAGAATTCTGCTGAGAACTCCAGAAATAATTTGAAATTTTGAACAGGGTTGCGAAAATAGCATCCAGGGCAAAGAAAATACCATGGTTTAAGTTCAGGAAATAGAAAGCGTTTATTTACAGAGAGATTCTGACTGTCATTGATCGGGAGATCGAAAGTGAATCCAACCAGGTCTGACTCAACATCCCAATATGCCCCCACAGAAAAATCATCCGATGACCAGCCTGCGAGCTTGAAAGGCCAGGCAGTGCTGCCTGAGCTTTCCGCCAGCTCGGTTCTGCCTCCACCTCAATCGGGGGCAACTGCCTTTGACCGCTGGCTGATGCGGACCATGCTGAAGCAGGCGGGGAATCCGGAAATCGAGGTTGTTTTATGGGATCAGTCGGTGATCAGCACTTCCCCTGTCCCTCCCCGGTCGCGTGCCGTGATTCACAATCGCAGTACACTCTATAAGATGCTGATCGATCCCAGCCTGTATTTTGGAGATGGCTATTCTCAAGGGCAGATCGATGTGGAAGGGGGACTGGTTACTTTCAATGAAGCCATTGATCAATGCACGCATGTCGTTGATACCAAGCATTTTTATCGAGACGGATTGCGAAGCGGCCTGACATGGTTGAAACGGAATACGATTGATGCCGCCCGCAGCAATATCCATCATCATTACGATATCGGGAATGCTTTTTATCAGCTCTGGCTGGATGAGCAACTGGCTTATACCTGTGCTTACTTTGCGGATCCAAAGATGTCTCT
Organism: uncultured Gimesia sp.; assembly: GCF_963972345.1. Lineage (NCBI taxonomy): Bacteria > Pseudomonadati > Planctomycetota > Planctomycetia > Planctomycetales > Planctomycetaceae > Gimesia > uncultured Gimesia sp. Next base: position 45,963 of record NZ_CAXAVM010000006.1, read on the forward strand.
GGAAGAAGCACAAATCGCCAAAATGGATCATGTCTGTCGCAAGGTCGGTCTCAAAGCCGGTGATACTGTCGTTGAGGCAGGCTGTGGCTGGGGGGCCCTGGCGATACACATGGCGAAGTATTACGGCGTCAAGGTCAGGGCATTTAATATCTCCAAAGAACAGCTGGCTTACGCGCGTGATCGAGCGCAGCAGGAAGGTCTGTCGCAGCAGGTGGAGTTTGTGGAAGACGACTGGCGAAATATTACCGGTACCTGCGATGCGTTCGTCTCTGTGGGTATGCTGGAACATGTCGGCCTGAAAAACTATCGGCGGCTGGGAGAAGTGATTTCCGGCTGTCTAAGTCCACAGGGCCGTGGTCTGATTCATTCCATCGGCTGTAATTCGCCGCGCACACTGGACAGTTGGACGACACGCCGCATTTTTCCGGGTGCCCATGTGCCCAGCTTAAGTGAAATGATGCAGATCTTTGAACCCCAGAAATTCTCAGTCTTGGATGTGGAAAATATTCGACTGCATTATGCGATGACACTGGAACACTGGCTGCAGCGGTATGAGCAGAATCTTGATCAGGTCAGAGAGATGTTTGACGAAAACTTTATCCGCACCTGGCGTCTGTATCTGTCTGCTTCCATTGCCGCGTTCCGTTCGGGGTCTCTGCAACTCTTTCAAGTCGTCTTTACAAACGGCAACAATAATGAAATCCCCTGGACTCGTGCAGGACTGTACGCGCAGGAACGGGGAGAGTCCAGGATTGGTGAGCAGACGTAATGTTATCTGATGGCTGCGATATTCTGATTGTGGGGGGAGGGCCGGCCGGTTCGTCCTGCGCCTGGGGCTTACGTGATTCAGGACTGGATGTTCTGATTCTCGATCAGGCCACATTTCCACGAGATAAAGTATGTGCCGGCTGGATTACGCCGGCAGTCGCTGAACTGCTGGACCTGGATTTAGCCGAATATCAAAAATCACATGTCCTGCAACCGATTACCCGCTTTCGGACCGGGATCATCGGTGGGGCTGCTGTGCAAACTGAATATGCGCAGACTGTCAGCTATGGCATTCGGCGTTGTGAATTCGATGCTTATCTGTTGAATCGTTGTGGAGCGCGAACTCGACTGGGTGAGAAATTCAGTTCTCTGGAACGAATTGAAAACGGCTGGCTGGTCAATGGCTGTCTGCAGGCGAAAGTCATCATCGGCGCGGGAGGCCATTTTTGTCCGGTGGCCCGCTGGTTGAACCCGGAAAAACGCGCCGAACATTCCGTCGTACTGGCACAGGAAACCGAATTTTCTCTCACTCCGGAACAGGCAAAGAACTGCTGTGTGCAACCTGAACGTCCAGAACTTTATTTCAGTCCCGATTTACGTGGTTATGGCTGGTGCTTTTTAAAAGATGGTTTTTTGAATGTTGGCATTGGACGCGAGGGAGAGAAAAATCTGTCCTCTGTCCGGGATGAGTTCGTGCAGTTTCTGGATTATGAAGGACGGATTCCCCGGGAGATCCTGGAGAAATTCAAGGGGCACGCCTATCGACTGTATGGCCTGGCGAAACGCACGATTATGGATGACGGTATTTTACTGATTGGTGATGCGGCTGGCCTGGCTTCGCCTCAGAGTGGAGAGGGAATTCGGCCTGCGATTGAGTCTGGCCTGATGGCGGCAGATGTTTTGCAGAGATGGCAGAAAGGCTATGACAAAGCGCAGCTGCAGGAGTATCAGCAGAAAATTCTGGATCGCTTTGGTCCCTGGCCTGACAAGCCTGCGGAGAGCATCGTCCCTGCTCCCCTTCGCCAGTTTCTGGGCAGGCATTTGATGTCCACACACTGGTTTACAAGAAATATTCTGCTGGGGCGCTGGTTTTTACAACAGCATTTGCCACCCCTTGTAAGAAATTGAAATCAGTATCACTCTATTTCCCGGGGGTCGTCATCTGATTGTCAGCCCAGGCGAGACCATTTGAGTTCTATCCCCTGCTTCGTGAGTGATGTCTGAAAATCCTGAAGCTTTTGAGGTGTGTTCCGGATCTGGCGAGGCGTTGTCTGGTTGGCTATTGCATGGGCGCAGAGTGCACCGGCGGCTTCACCAATGGACCACTCTACCGGGTGCAGCCGATAGCAGCCATTGGAGATATGTGTGGTGCCTATGTTTTTGCAGCCTGGAATCAGGTTCTCCACCCGTTCCGGAATCATGGCTCCCAGGGGAATCTGGAAGGGAACGCTTCCCATGTCAATGTAATTGTCTCCGCCGGAACTGGGATGCAGGTCGAGATGGTAGTAGCCGATTCCCACCGTATCGGAGAACGGCTTTGCCAGTAGCGGTTTATGATCTTTTCCCAGCACTTTGAGGCGTTCCGAGTGAGTCAGGTCCTGTTCTTTGATTGTGGTTTCAGCGCGGATGCGACGAGATTCCCGGATATAGGGATATTTGGCCAGTCCGTCAGCAGTGCCTGTAATGTCTTTGCGCAGTCGCAGTCCGGGCCAGCCCTGCCCGCCATCAGGACGCGGTGCGGTGGTCTGCAGCCAGTATAGCAGCGAAAGACTGAGCTGTTTGGCTGCTGTGATGTGCTTTTCCCGTTCTGCGGGAGAGACATCGGTGATGTTGCCCAGCATATAATCATTTTGGGGCCAGTTGATGACGGTAATATCACTGGCGTAAGATCCGGGCGTAAAATTATTGCGGTCAATCATCCGACGGTACAGCCAGAGATTCAGCGATCGGGTCTTCGGAGCGGGGGTCTCTTTTCCACAGGGAACAAAAGAGAGTGCCTTGGGCTCTAATGTTCGAGGAGAAGAATAAGCGAGTGAGAGAAGTTTTCCTGACCAGGCTGGTGTTAAAGGGGGAGTATGATCTTTCCAGAAGTCATACATTTCGGGACGTTCAATGGTATGATCCTCGCCTGCCAGATGATCAATCGCGAAGCAATGCGTAAATGACTGGATGTTGCGGGGATTTGCTTTCTCGGGAGCATGCGGCTCACCGGTTTCTGACCGGGATTCTGCACCAAGAACATACTCGGTTTTTGTTAACGGGAGTAAATCCCCTTCTTCGCTGGCATCGATGAAGTACGATGCATGCAGGGTTACAGGATGTGCTGCCCCTTGAGTCTGACAGGTGACGGCAGTGATATTATCGCCTGAGACTTCAGCAGACAGTGGTTCTGTATTGAGTAAGAGCGTCAGTTGACCACTGCTGATGGCAGGAGCCAGCATTGACTGCAGAGCGGCAATCCCGACTTTCGGTTCATGGCAGATGCGGGACACAGAACCATTGCCCGGATTCAGGTTGGCCGTGTTACGGGCTTTGCTGGTCAACGGATAGTATTGTTTGTAATAATCTCGAATGAGTGTCCGCAGTTTTGCATAAGACTCGGTACGGCCAAACGACTCGATCCATTGATGTTCGTCCGGGGGAACCGCCTGTTGTGAGAGCTGGCCGCCAATCCAGTCAGTCGGTTCGGTCAGAATCACACGTGCGCCATTGCGACAGGCTGCCAGTGCAGCAGCGCAGCCTCCCAGCCCAGCCCCGATAATAACAATGTCTGCTGCCTGCTCGTGAGGTTCCGCCGCAGCCCAGGAGCGTGATTCCAGGGCATGCAGAAAATCGAGGCTGAAGATTCCAGAGCCATAGATACCGCATTGCTGTAAAAAGCGTCGTCGTTGCATACTCATGATGTTCAAAACTATGAAGAAAAATGATTGGGATCAGGAGGGCTTGAAAGAGGAACAAGGCTCTTAACTACTGCTGTTTCGTAATGATCTTAAGTATATCGTGGCGAACAGGACTGTTGGAAGTGTTAAATGCAGAGATGTGAATGTTCAAGCGAGGAAAATATTTGAAGATCAACGAACAGGTAACCCTATGATCTACGCCCAATGTCTACTCTGTGTTGTGTTGATGGTAGTGCCTCGCATGCTGGTCGCTGCTGAATATTTTCAGATCCAGGTCGTCGATAAAGAATCACGAAGAGGCATCCCGCTGGTTGAACTGGAGACAGTCAATCAGATCCTGCATGTCACTGACAGTAATGGGATCGCTGCGATCAATGAGCCCGGGCTGATGAATCAGGAAGTCTACTTTTTTGTTCGCAGTCATGGATATGAATATCCTGCAGACGGGTTTGGATATCAAGGGAAAAAGATCAAGGTCACATCGGGCGGGAAAACCGTCCTGGAAATGAAGCGGGTTAATCTTGCAGAACGATTGTACCGCATCACGGGGCAAGGCATTTATCGTGACAGTCTTCTGACGGATGTCGCAGTTCCTCTGACGCAGCCTGTCTTGAATGGTAAGGTCCTTGGCTCGGACAGTGTGGTAAATGCAAAATTTCATAATCGGGTGTACTGGTTCTGGGGGGATACGAACCGGCCCGGTTATCCGCTGGGGAATTTTTCTGTGCCAGGTGCTGTTTCCGATCTGCCCGATCAGGGAGGGTTGCCAGTTGAGCAAGGCATCAATCTGAATTATTTTCTGGATGAGAATGGCTTTGCTAAGAAAACCTGCGATATGCCGGGCCCGGGACCCACCTGGATTGATGGCCTGGTAACCTTACAGGATAAACAGGGAAGCGAACGACTGTTTGCAAAATACGTTAAGATTAAAGGACTGCTGACCACGTATGAACGGGGGCTGGTCGAATTCAACGAGAAACAGAAAGCATTTGAGAAGCGCGAGGTATTTGATTTCAATGCTCCGCTTTATCCCGAGGGGCATCCGGTGAAATATCGGATGGATGATCAGGACTATATCTTGTTCGGGCAGGCAGCCCCTCTGATTCGCGTTCCGGCGAATCCTGATGCTCTGGCGGATTTGAAACAGTATGAAACCTATTCCTATGTGAAACCGGATACAGCTGCAGCCGCTGACTGGACTGTGGATCGGGATGAGGGGGGAGCATTACGCTACCAATGGCGGAAGAATGTCTCGCCCTTAACCAGCGAGCTGGAGAAAAAACTGATCCAGCAGAACAAACTTTCAGAACAGGAACGATACTTTCAGATGCGTGACATCGAAACAAACGAGAGAATTGAGATTCAGAACAGTTCTGTTGCCTGGAACGAATATCGAGGCAAATGGACGATGATCGGGCTACAGAAATATGGGACTTCCGTACTGGGCGAGATCTGGTATTCCGAAGCGGCAAGCCCGCTGGGACCATGGAAATGGGGGCGTAAAATTGTCACGCATGACAAGTACAGTTTTTATAATCCGAAACAGCATCCCCTGTTTGCCCGTGAGAAGGGGCGTCTGATTTACTTCGAAGGGACTTATACCGCTCTGTTTTCAGGGAACGAAGTCAAAACGCCTCGCTATGATTACAATCAGATCATGTATCAGCTGGATTTGTCTGATCCGCGACTGGCGGCAGAGTTGTTCGAGAAATGAGAATACTGACGGGAAATAAAAAAAACACAGAGACGAAATCGGTAGCGCCGTCTCTGTGTTCATGTTGTGTTGAAGATTGAATTCAGGAATCTTTATTCAAAAGTTTGTCCATCAGGAATTCATCGGAAGTCGCATATTTTTTCGATTTGGAGACGCCGGGGATTAAGAGATGACACTCGGTACCGACTTGATCGGCTTTCTCTTTCATTTTGACGCCATAGACGGGGTGATGAATTCCATGGCCTGCGTTTTCAGAAGGCAGCTTCATGTTATTGTTGTAAGTCATCAAGAGTGGAGGATCATCGGCGGTCAGGTGATTGTAAGGTGAGAATTCCTTGTAAAGTGCTTCATGCTGTTTGTAGTTCTCCATTACTTCCTGCATACTTTTTCCGCCGACCGATTTGTAGATCATCGCATGTTTGAGAACATTGGGACCGAGCCAGGGTTCGATTACTTTAGGGTCGATTGATGTCTGTCCGCCAGCGACTGCCGCAGAAGTCACCCGCGTGGATTCCCGCAGCACCGGATCCTTGGCTTTCGGGTCAGCCAGGTCATCGTGCAGTAACAGCCACATTGAGGTGCAGGCCCCGGCACTGCCGCCTGTTAACGCGATACGCTCTTTGTCAATATTCCATTCACCGGCTTTAGAACGGATGAACTGAATGGCACGGGCGGCATCATGTACGGGAGCGGGTAGTGGCGCTTCGCCCGTTAACCGATAATTAATTGATGCAAAGGAGATTCCCTCTTCCAGAAAAGGCTGGATGTTGCGGACACGATCTTTGTCGCCGCCAATCCAGCCGCCGCCATGAATGTAAACCAAAAGCGGGCGGGGACCAGTGCCTTCTGCCTGCCAGAAATCCAGCTTGTTCATTTTGGAGGGACCATAGGAAACTTCTGCCTGTGTCGGTGGCGGATTGCTGGGTTTGTCGGCTGCAAGAACAATAGAAGAAATTAAGGTGAACGTGATCATCAGAGGAAACATGGAACGCTGCATTTAATCATATCCTTATTAAAACGGTGTCATGTCATAAATACAGGAATGGGATCCTGGCTGCTGACAAAGATCAGTCAGTGATCCCCAGATAGCAAGCTGCTGCAGTCAAGAGTAACCGGTAGCTGGTAATCTATTCTGAGGAGTTTAATTATCCGGATCAATGGATTATGCTGGGATCTGAACCATTTCAGTAAAAATGATCACATTCAAAATAAATCTAAGTGGAGCCAATGGAAATGAAACGCCTGAGTTATCTGGGACTGGTATATTGTTTTTCGATGGCTGTAATGCAGGGAACACTGGCAGAGACGAAATCAGGAGATACACAGCAACTCTGGAAGCAGATTGCCCCCTACTTCGAACCTGTTGATGAGTTTAAAGGTGATCTGGGGGACTATAAATCGCCGTTAAAGTTTTACGATGGTCGTCCTGTGAAAACGAAGGAAGACTGGCAGGCACGCCGTCAGGAAATTCTGAAGACCTGGCATCAGAAGATGGGAGAATGGCCTCCCGTCAATGAACACCCCAAGGTGGAGTACCTGAAACAGGAAGAACGCGGAGACATCACCCAGTACACCGTGCGTTTTGATATTGCTCCGGGGCATCCGAATACCGGTTATCTGTTAATACCCAGGGGGGCAAAACCGGATCACAGCAGGCCCGCCGTACTGGTGGTTTATTATGAACCGGAGACAGGAGTCGGCTTGAAGGGGGAGAATCGGGACTTCGCACTGCAGTTGGCGAAGCGGGGATTCGTGACGTTGTCTGTTGGTCACGATTATTCCCTGTATTATCCCAATCGGGAACAGGCTGAGATTCAGCCGCTCTCGGCGCTGGCTTATGGTGCTGCGAATGCTTTTCATGTTCTTGCAAATCGTAAAGAAGTCGACCCAGACCGGATTGGGATTGTGGGACATTCTTATGGCGGGAAATGGGCGATGTTTGCTTCCTGTCTGTATGACAGGTTCGCGTGTGCCGCCTGGTCGGACGGTGGAATTGTGTTTGATGAAAGTCGCCCCAGTGTCAACTATTGGGAACCCTGGTACCTGGGATATGCAGGCCCCGAATTTCGTAAGCGGGGTTTGCCGACGAAAGAAAATCCTCGCACCGGTCTGTACAAAGAACTCATCAAAGAGGGACACGATCTGCATGAACTGCATGCTTTGATGGCCCCCCGCCCGTTTCTGGTATCAGGGGGGGCTGAAGACCAGCCAAAACAGTGGCGGGCTTTGAACCACACTATTGCCGTGAATCGCTTTCTGGGATATGAAAACCGCGTCGCCATGACCAATCGCCCGGACCATGCCCCTAATCCACAGTCGAACGAACTGATGTACCAGTTCTTTGAGTACTGGCTCAAACAAAATCAGTTGAAATCGAAATAAGGTGATTTATGGGGAGCTGCGTTTCAGGTATAATCCGTTCAATAAACAACTTTATGAATTTTCTTCAGAAGAGATAACTTTACTACCGAGTATCTATGCAGCAGCACTACAGAAAACTCTGAGATGGTCAGGGATGGCTGTCAATGGAACAGTAAATTTTCTCTGTTAAATCGGAAGTGAGACTCACATGACACAGCCCCCTATGCCTGCCATCAAAGACTTTAAACTGACTGGAATTATTCTGTGTGTCATCGGTGTGATTTCTCTGCTCGTCCCCCTGATCGCTGGTATCACAGTTGTTTACCTGATTGGTGCATTTTTACTGCTGGGGGGGATTTTGTATGTTTTGCAGGCCATGCAGATGGGTGATGCAGCCGGGAAAATCTTTCATGTGATTCTGGGAGCACTGATCATGATCGGCGGTCTCGGACTTTTATTCCATCCATTGTATGGACTGGAATTGCTGACCTTGATTATGGCGATCTTTTTTGTTTTTGAAGGAGTCTGGAAGATCATCATGGCACTGGGAATTCGTCCTGCTAACGGCTGGAGTCGAATTCTTTTCAGTGGATTGATCTCGTTACTCTTAGGGGGACTGATCTGGGGCCAGTGGCCGGTCTCAGGAATGTGGGCAGTGGGTACACTCGTGGGCGTCGATTTTCTGCTGACCGGATTTTTCCTGATCAGTCTCGCCAATCAGTCGACAGGTGGACCCTCGGGGCCTTCCGAAACAATCGATGTCTGACACGAGACTGGTCAATGTTGTTGCCCGTTTCCGGCGCTGGAAATCGTAGCTTCTCACCTTGCTCTGTTATGGCTTGGCAGGCAATTCCGGGAGTTCGGGAACGGCAGGTGGCACAACTGGTTTGAGCACTTTCCTGTCTGTTCTTTTTTTGTCAGTAGATTCGGTTTTGTCCTGTGCTGGAAAGTTCCTGCTTCCCAACTGGGCAGTGCGATCAGGTGACATCCGGTTGCGGTAGATTACCAGGCCATCAATGGCATGATACAGGGCTGAGTAATCGACGGGTTCGTCTTTATTATTGATGATGTCATTGGCCAAAAGGGAAATTGCTTTCCGGACCCAGTCTTCATTCAGGCGGTCATCTGGAAGTGCCATCATCAGAAATTCCAGCGTATGTCCTGTTGTTTCCAGACGCTCCTGAAAATTCTCACTGGCACTTTTCTGAAAGAAATAATCATAAGAAAAAGAGCCGTCCAGGTTCTGCATGGCCTTGGCTTCTTCGATGTGTTTCTGGATTTTCTGATCTGCTTCCAGCCAGTAGCTTCGCAGGCGTTGCCCCGAATTCTGAAAAGTATTTCTGGCATAGGACAGAGCAAACAAAGCATGTGTTCCGCCGCAGGCCGATTCATTCGAAAGAGTGGCGTTCTGCATGTAAACCAGATCTTCCATGTGCCACTGTTCCCCTTTTTTGTCCTCCCAGACGGCATCGGGTCCAAGGTAATGCACCAGGCCCCATAGTGACCAGGTTACTTCTTCATTCTCCTGGATCTCTTTTTGAGCGTCAGCAACGATGTCGGCGACGGTAATGGGACCATCAGGGGTCATGAACTGATGGTCGAGCGGAACATCAGCCATAGCGAGGATCGCCAATGATTGATTTTTGTGTCCCTCAAAGGCATTTGATTTGGTATAGCGATGAGCGCGGCCGCCGAACTCGGTTTTCTGGAACCAGGGTTCATTCTCAAAAGTAGGTCCGGCTGAAATCCATTCCAGCGCATTGACTACTTTGCCATCCTTTTTGATCTCGTAATCTTTACGAAAAGCCAGCATGCCATGATAGATCTCCCAGGGAGAGTGTTTCTCTGATGCCAGATAGTGCTGACGGGCCACCTCGATCGCCTGTTCCACTTTCTGCAGAAGTTCTTCAGGGGATTCCAGATTTTCAGTTCCCGTGATTTCGGGAGCCGGACTGGCTGATCGTTCAGTATCGCTGCAACTGGAAAATAAAACACTGCTGGAGAATAGAAATACCAGTAGGGAAAGTCGGAAGGTAAAGTGCATGATTGTAAGGGTTCCAGGGGAAATTTGCATTTTAAGGGACATTGTGAGGCAGGCGTCGTTCCAAATGAGCCTCTAAGGCAGCTGTCTGCTGTGAATGTACCACGTAAAATAACAGAAGTAAATCATATATGTTGTGCAAAATGTCTATGTTGTTAAATGGGATCAGTCAAATCGTTATTACGATCGTTTGCCTGTATCCCGGTATTATCGTGGTGATTCATAGACCGGTGGGAGCGATCAGAATCGATTGAGAGAAAAGTGATTAATCTGGTGTAAAAACTCTTCTCACAGAATGCTGATCGCTATTCGCCGTCTTCCCTCCACCGTCGAAGCCAGAGTCAACACGGTAAATCATTTGAGACCGCATCAGCGAATGTGTTTCGGGCATATTCATTTCATGCTTTACTGGAGTAATACCAGTCAACATAAAAAAGAAACGCCTGAACCCTCACTACTGAGGATTCAGGCGTTGTTTAACTTGATGTGTCTGCTTATGACACGAGTAGCGGTGGAGGGATTCGAACCCCCGACACGCGGATTATGATTCCGAATTCTGAAATGCCTAACCCGTTACTTAATTAGGAGAAACAGCAAGGAGAAAATGGCCTTTACACTCCAGTTTACACAGGTGATTCGGAGCTACGATTGATAGTCGATTCGTGGATAAAATTACCCACTGAAGTACAGCAAATAATTTTACATTTAATTGGATACTTGCAAAGTCGTAATATCAAATGAGCGAGTTCCAAATTTTAATTAGGGTGTCTGGAGGACAGGATCAACATTTGCTGTCATGTCGTTTCTCCATATAGAACTCCAGATGTGGACTTGTGTACTCGCTATCGATTGATAATGTACAAAAATGTTGATAGATTTAGACAAATTTCAATTCTGTCAATCTAAAGTTTGTCAGCATTTAACACCTTGAAAGACATCACGAATGGTCAAAGCTAATATTACTTTACCTAATGGTACTGAAATTACGATTGACGGAACACCCGATGAGGTTCAAGCTTTGCTTGGACAATATGGCCGCCCCGACTCTGGAGTAGCTACACCGAAGTCGAAGAACAAGAAATCCGCCAAAAAAAAGTCAGCTGCTAAGTCTGGTTCATCCTCGGAGGTCGAGCATTCAAGTACCGTTGACATTCCGGAAATCGTCAACCTCGTCAAGAACTGCGACGAGGCGGAGGAGATTGAAACGCAGATTCTCGACCGGGCAAGCCAAGTTGATCGCGTTCTCCTAGCGTTATATATTGTCCACGAGTATCTCGACAACAGCTATAAGTTGTCATCGGGGGATATTGCAAGTGTTACTCGCGATCTTGGTAATCCAGTTTCTTCACAAAACGCATCTAGGACGCTTACTGGTTCAGCGTCTAAGTACGTTATGGCCGATGGCGTCCGTAAAAAAGGATCGAAACTCGGCTATAAGCTGTCCCGGCGTGGTGTCACTTATATGAAAGGCGTGATAGGCGGCAAATCCGATGAAAAATAGGTCTGAATTTTGTGCCGATCTCGCAGACTTAACTTTGACTCACATCGACCGGGCGGTTGCAGTACTCTGGTACTACAGGCAGTCGCAAGAATTTGAGGAGCGTGCAGCGTCTGACCTGGCTGCTGACTTGCACGAAGAAGGGTTTCCAAAACCGAATGTCACGCGGCTCCGTGAGGACCTCCGTAAAAGTCGGTATGTAGTGAAAGGGAAACGTACGGGCACGTTCCAACTCGACGTACGACATCTTGTAGCACTCGATGAGCAGTATCAAGATATGCTGGGACTTCGCCGCATTACTGTGACTGGTGCCGTACTTCCCGTTGAATCTGTCGCGGGCACGCGTGCATACTTAGAACAGATGGTATATCAAATCAACGGTGCCTATGAATCGGGGCTTTACGACGCGTCCGCAGTAATGTGTCGGCGATTAATGGAATCTCTGATTATCGAGGTGTATATAAGCAAAAAGCGGCAACATGAAATACAGAATAACGGTGTGTTCGTATTCCTAGATTCACTGGTCAAGTATATTTCAAACGACAAGAGCTTAACACTGGGCCGTAACACGCCGAAAACCATGGCTGAAGTTAAATCTGTAGGCGACACAGCCGCCCACGATCGCGTATATATCACTCGTCGAGAAGACATTGACGACTTAAAAGTACGCTACCGACGAATGATCAGTGACCTGCTTACGGCAAGCGGAATACGTAAGTAAACCACCCGGACGCTGCCGACAAATCTAAAAATTCATTCTAGGTACTGGCTGTGAGTTCCCCTTCGTCCCGCCGTCGCGTCAGCCTTCACCCTTGCCAGGTTGATACGACGGCGGAATGGAGGGGGACGGACCCTTTGTTTTGTCCCGAGCCGAAGCTTTTTGGTATCTCACGCTACCGAGACACAATTCAGGAGCCATAAAAAAAGAAACGCCTGAACCCTCACTACTGAGGATTTAGGCGTTGTTTGTCTTGATGTGTCTTCCTATGACACAAGTAGCGGTGGAGGGATTCGAACCCCCGACACGCGGATTATGATTCCGCTGCTCTAACCGACTGAGCTACACCGCCAGATTGGTTGACCTGTTGTCTTTGCCAGATGAGCTCATCCTACAAAAAAAACGTTTGCAGGAAAAGTCATTTCTCAGCGCTAACTTGCTTAGGTATCTCACTTTATAGGTGAAATATGCCCCGAGAAGTCGAAAGCTTAACAAATTCCTGTTTGATCGCAAGTCAACCGCCGCTTTCATCCTGAAATGCCCCCGAATTTCGTTGATTGAGATGCCTGTTCCGTGGCGATATACTCGATTCCCGGTTTTCCATGGAAATCTGAAGGTCCTGTGAAGTGGGGGAATTAATCAAAATGTTTTATCAGAATCGGCTCCTGATACTGTTCATCATCGTGTGTTTCATTCTCCCCTGTTATGCAGCCGAAAACTCCCACGAATCCCCTGCTCCTCTGGAGCCTGAGATTCGTACGACTGTTTTTGAGCGGGGGGAAGTCGGCTACCACTCATTCCGGATTCCTGCCTTGCTGAGCACTCCCCGGGGAACACTGCTCGCCTTTGCGGAAGGCCGCAAGCATAATTTAAAAGACAGTGGCGACATCGATCTGGTTCTCAAAAGAAGTGAGGATCAGGGAAAAACCTGGTCAGACTTAGCTGTCATCTGGAACGATGCGGAAAACACCTGCGGCAACCCCTGTCCGGTGGTGGATCAGACTACGGGTCGCATCTGGTTACCTTTAACCTGGAATCACGGCAAGGATCATGCGAATCAGATCCGAGATCAATCAGGCCACGATACACGTCGCGTTTTTATGAGTTATTCCGATGATGACGGACTCACATGGAAGCGGCCTTATGAAGTGACTGAATCCACTAAGAAACCGGAATGGACCTGGTATGCGACTGGGCCCGGCAATGGAATCCAACTGACGCGGGGAAAATATAAAGGGCGGCTGGTGATCCCCTGTGATCATAATGTAACACTCCAGGGAAGTGTCATCCGTCGGGCACATGCAATTTTTTCGGACGATCATGGCAAAAGCTGGAAGGTGAGTGAGCCGATCGGAGAAAAAACCAATGAGTGTGCTGTCGTTGAACTGGCAGATGGCCGGTTATTAATGAATATGCGGAGCTACCACGGTAAAAACCGTCGAGCGATTGCCTTTTCCGAGGATGGGGGCGCGACCTGGTCTGATGTCACACTGGATCAGGCCCTGATCGAACCGGTCTGTCAGGCCAGCCTGATCCGAGCCCGGTTTCCTGCTGCAGAGAAACCGGGGCAGATACTGTTCAGCAATCCGGCCAGTCAAAAACGGGAAAAGATGGTCGTGCGGCTCAGTGAAGATGACGGCAGAACCTGGAAAACATCACGGCTGGTAACCGCCGGATCCGCCGCGTATTCCAGTCTCGTCGAAATCGGCAGCGGAGAAATCGGTCTGCTCTATGAGCGGGATGGATATCGGACCATAGAATATGTCGCCTTTCAACTCGCTGCTTTTCAGCCGGGGCCCTGAGGAAATAATCAACTCATTTAAAATTGGAATATGAATACTTATGGATACATTACTCGATCGTTTTTTGCGTTATGTCAAAATTGATACTCAGTCAGATGAGACCAGCCCGACGTTTCCCAGTACCAAAAAACAACTCGTTCTGAGTCGGATGCTGTTTGAAGAGTGTCAGCAGCTGGGGCTGGAAGACGTGACGATCAGTGAATACGGAATTGTGATGGCGACCATACCCTCTACTGTGGGGGCGGACGTTCCCGCAATCGGGTGGGTAGCACACGTTGATACATCTCCCGAATTTTCCGGGACAGGGGTCAAACCGATTGTGCACGAAAATTATGATGGGAAAGATCTGGTGCTGCCGGGAGATCCGTCGCGCGTTTTGAGAGTGAGTGAAGAACCGCGTCTGAAACAGATGCAGGGGAAAACGGTGATTACCACGGATGGAACGACGCTCCTGGGAGCAGATGACAAATCCGGGGTGGCCGTAATGATGTCTGCAGCGGCGCAACTGATGGGAGATTCCTCAATCAAGCATGGTCCAGTACGACTCTGTTTTACCTGCGATGAAGAAATCGGTCGCGGCATTGAAAAACTGGATCTGGATGCCTTTGGTGTCTGTTGTGCTTATACTCTGGATAGCGATGGCAGTGGCCGGATTGATTCCGAAACGTTTTCTGCAGACCAGGCAATGATTGTTGTCAAAGGGGTGAATACCCATCCTTCGGTCGGGAAAGGCGTGATGGTCAATGCCAATCGTATTTTGAGTGAGCTGATTGCTCAGTTGCCTACAGAAACATTAAGTCCGGAAACCACGGAAGGGCGAGAAGGCTTTATTCACCCCTACCATATTGAAGGAAGTGTTTCCGAAGCTTCTGCCCGGCTGATCTTACGCGATTTTGAAACAGAGAAACTGACGGAATACGCTGAGCTGCTGGAGTCGCTGGCCGAGCCTCTGCGTCAGAAAAACCCCAAAGCGGAGATCACGATCAAAATCCACAAGCAGTATCGCAACATGCGAGATGGTTTACCGAAAGAACCGCGCGCTCTGGAAAAAGCGATCGAAGCGACACGTGCCGCCGGGCTTGAGCCCAATCTGAATGTGATTCGAGGAGGAACGGATGGGAGTCTGCTGACGGAAAAGGGCTTACCTACCCCCAATCTTTCGAGTGGACAGCATAATCCTCATTCACCTCTGGAATGGACGACTGTGGAAGAAATGCAGCAGGCAGTAGATGTTCTCGTCCAGCTGGCAATTCTCTGGGGCAAAGAATCTTGAGACTCCTACTGACGAGTTGAATGAATCTGAATCCTTCTCTTCAATTTTTCTGATGTGGTTCTCCCAGGTTCGGGTTATCCCGGTTAGCGGGACTGGCGAAGCTGGAGTAACACTCTGGTTCCCGCTGCGCATGATGGAATAACGAGTTAAGACTACTGGCCCCCCGCCGGCTGTGCTTCGCCTGTTCTGGTTTCCCCACGGTCATTTAAAAATGAATCGATTATGCAGGTCATAGTACATCTTCATGAAAACGATTGTTTGACCACCTGATTTTTGTGGCTTATGTTAAACATATCGGCAAGATACTTGTTTAAATAAACGCTGTGCATACTTTGTGCAGCGCGAACCGGCGATCGTTTACCTGCCTGCTTTTGATGAGCCCTGCGTGTGGCGGCCTTCAGCAACAGGATAAAACGTCGGTTATAGAGGGGGAACCATGTTTTCTACTACCAAGACGCGACTTCTTAAGAGATTACAATCGAGTCATTTGCGGGTTTGTTTACTGGTGATTCTGCTGGCAGCAGGTTTTAATTCCGCTGCCGCTGATCCGGGTGAACTTCCCATCGTCATTCCTGTCACTCAAACCCAGGCGATTGCCAAAGGGGAAGAGTTTGAACGAAATCGCCAATGGATTAAGGCGATTGAACATTATGAAGAGGCCTTGAAGGAGTGGCCTGAGAACGACAATATCAAATATGGTTTGCGTCGTGCAAAAATTCACTTTGGTATCGACCGTCGTTACATGGACGACAGCTTTTCAAAGGTGCTTCTGACTCAATCTCGGAGAGAAGCATTAATTCTGCTCGATGAAATTCTGTCTAAAATTCAATCCCACTTCGTTGATCCGCTCAGTACAACTTCCTTCGTTGCACATGGTACGGAAAGTCTGTATCTGGCACTGGCCAATGATAAGTTTATCAAGGTCCATTTGAAGGGAGTGCCCCCTGAGAAGATCCGTACGGTCCGTCGCATTCTGAGAGAAAATTACTGGAATAAATCTGTCTCCAGTCATCACGGTGCACATCAGCTGATTATCGAAGTCTGCACGTTGTCTTATCAGAATCTGGGACTGCGGGATACCGCTGTGATTTCCGAATACATGTTTGGTGGCTGTAATGCCCTGGATGATTACAGCAGCTTTCTGACTCCGGAACGTCTGGGGGATCTCTACGACAACATCGAAGGCGAGTTTGTTGGAATCGGGATCGAAATGAAAGCCGAAGTTGGTGAAGGTATGCTGCTGATCAATGTCCTGCCGGACAGTCCCGCGGAAGCGGCTGGAATTCTGTCAGGAGACCATATCGTCGGCATCGATCAGAAAGATTGCCGCAACATGACAACGGATCAGGCTGCGAATCTGTTGCGGGGAACTTCAGGCAGCCAGGTTGTGCTGGAACTGGAAAGCCCGGGCAGTAATCGGACGCGTACCGCACGTGTTACCCGAAAAGCAGTTCAAGTGAAAAGTTTCCCGATCGTTAAGATGCTGGATCAGGAAAATGGAATCGGCTATATCAAGATGACCGGTTTTCAGAAAACTTCTGCTGCAGAACTGGATGCGGCCCTGCAGAAACTTAACAGTGAAGGCATGCGGTCACTGATCTGGGATGTACGTGGAAATCCCGGGGGATTATTGTCCGCTGCTGTTGAAGTGCTGGACCGTTTTCTGGAAGAAGGAAAGCTGGTGTCTACCAAAGGTCGGGTTGCAGACCAGAACTGGAGTTATACTGCACATCGTCCCGGTACCTGGAAAATTCCACTGGTGCTACTGGTCGATGAAAACAGTGCCAGTGCCAGTGAAATTGTGGCAGGAGCATTAACCGATCATCGACGTGCAACAGTTGTGGGACGTAAAACCTATGGGAAATGGTCTGTACAGAGTATCTTCCCAATCCGGGGTTCAACCGGCTTACGTCTGACGACTGCCAAATTCTATTCGCCTCAAGGTAACACTTATGGTAAGATTGGGATCAAACCGACGATCACGGTTGAAAAAGATGAACTGCAGACTGCCATGTATGGTGCCTCGAGAGAGCAGAAGCTCGCTGCAGATTCTGATATCAAACGTGGCTTACAAATCCTGCAAAGGCAATATGCTGTAACACCATGATGGATGAACGTGCCGCCTGGCTCACACAGGGAAAAGGAACAACCCCCGCACTGCGGTGGTCATTCTCAACAGAAGCTCCTTTACTTGCGCTGGATCTGGCACGGGAAACCGGAGAAATACTGGCCGCCGATATTTCGGGCGGCCTTTATTTATTGGATCGACAGGGACAGTTTCTGCATTTGAACCGTGGCATCAAGGATGTGCAACTGGTCCACTGGAGTGATCGCGGGAAACTGGGGGCAGCGATCTATTCCGATAACAATATCTGCTGCTTTGACCGTGATTTGAACGTCTTGTGGGCGATTTCTTTTTCGGTGGAATGCCTGGCCATCACCATGGATTCCTATGGAGATTATCTGGCAGTCAGCCTGGCCAGCGGAAAGACAATTCTGATCGATTCGCAGAAGAAGAAAGTAGCCAGCTTCGAAACAGTACGTCCACTGAGCTACCTTGAATTTCAGGTCTCTGCACCAAGATTGATCGGGGCTGCGGAAAACGGGTTTCTCTGCTGTTACGATCTTGAGGGGAACTGTATCTGGACTGAAAAGCACTGGTCCAATTGTGGGGGAATTTCCCTGTCGGGAGATGGGCAGCGTTTGTACCTGGCGGGATTCAATTATGGAATATTAATGTTTGATCACGAGGGGGAATCAGCGGGGACTCTTGTTTTTGAAGGGACACCTAAAGTGCTCGCCTGTGATTTTGCGGGGAATCGGATCGTCGCTGCGACGATTGAACAGGAATTGTACTGGTTAAATCAGGAGGGGAAGCTGATCTGGGGAGGAATCATTCCCGATGAAACCATCGAGGTAGCCTGCGATCCGTTCGGCCAATGGTGTGTTTGTGGTCTGAAATCCGGACTCGTCCAATGCCTGGACTGGAGTGACTCAATTTAATCCGATTCCTGTCCGCGGGAGAGGTGCTGTTGTGATGTGCAGGCCCATTTTCTTACTGAGGAGGGGCGAAAAGAGGATGGTCTATTTTGACTCTCCCTTGCCAACAGCTTATCATATATGTTCTTCTGTCATTCGGGTTTAGGTGGTTCCAAATCAATTCTTAACAATTTCTGAAAGCGTTCGAGCTCAAGTAAGGCGTTTTTTGAATCAGTCGATTCAGACATTTCTGGGGCAGGCAATGGCCAAGCGGAATGAAAATACTCCTGAGAAAAAAAAACGCTCCTCTGCGCGCGTACCCAGACTGGAATCACTGGGTAAATATCAAATCGAAAAGGAGATCGGTGCCGGGGGAATGGGAGCCGTTTTCCTGGCCCGCGATACCACCCTGAATCGTCTGGCAGCTTTAAAAATTCTTCCGCGTGATAAAGCCGAGAACCCTGTGCTGGTGAAACGGTTCAAAGCAGAAGGACAGGCGGCTGCTCATCTGCGGCATGAGAATATTGTTTCTGTCTATGATGCCGGCGAAGAAGACGGCTATCTTTACATCGCTCTGGAGTATGTGGAAGGCACCGATCTTCATAATCTGATCAATAAACGAAACCGCATTCCTGTCCGTCGATCACTGGAAATTATTACGCAGGTGACTGAGGCTCTGGCTCATGCATATCAACAGGGAATTGTGCACCGTGACATCAAACCTGCCAATATTCTCATTCGTCTGGATGGCGTTGTAAAGCTGACCGACCTGGGACTGGCACGTTCGATTGACGACAATACTGAAACGAGCATTACCCGCGCAGGGACAACTGTCGGCACCGTGGATTACATGGCGCCTGAGCAGGCCCGTGACAGTAAGGCAGCTGATATTCGCAGCGACATCTATTCACTGGGTTGCACCTGGTATCATATGTTGACCGGCCGGGCTCCCTTTTCTGAAGGAAGCCTGACGAATAAACTCGCCGCGCATGCCACCACTCCTCCGCCCGATCCGCGGGAGCTCAATGAGCGCGTGCCCGAAGGGATTGTCGCCATCATTCATCGGATGATGGCCAAGCCACAGGCAGATCGCTACCAGACGCCCGCTGAACTTCTGGAAGACTTGAAGAATTCGAATCTGAAACGTTCGAATCTCGGAAACGATGTTCTGGAAGCCTTGGCGAACGATGAATCAGATGGAGAACAACCTGCTCTTAACTCAGATCAACTTCCGGCGGCAGGCAGCAGTGATTTCCAGATCAATCAGTTTATGCCCGATTACAATAGTTCGGCCGCTGATCATGAAGACGAATTAGCTGAGGATAATAATCGGCTCAGTACCAGTTTCGACCTGCAGCAACTGGCGGGAGAAGTCGATTTCGAATCTGACGTGACAGTACCGGGACTGAAGCGACCTGAGAAATCGGCCAAACCATCAAAGAACAAAAATCAACCGGAACGCAGGCGATCCTCCGCGAAACGCCAGGAACCGCTTGAAGAGGATGGTTCCGTCATCTCTGACTCTGCCATGAAAACGCGACAGGCTGCGCGCCCTGCGAAACAAGAGTCATCCTCACCTTCGACACCACGTAAAGGAACCAGGCCTGTAAGCCGGGAGAACAAAACTTCAGAAAAGCCGGGAGCCCGCAAGAGCCACAGGACCACTGCGCGTCCCACGAGAAAATCATCGAAAACAACAACGGTGACTTCGGCGGATGAGCCAGCGGCAGGAAGTCAGATTGCCGTTGACTACAGGCAGATTGCCATGCTGGCAGGTGGGGTCATTCTTCTGATTCTACTGCTCTGGTGGGGAATCAACGCCTTGGTCAGCGCTGGAGACGGGCCACAACAGGGGCCGGCCACTAACCCTTTTGCTACAGCAGAGCAGAATCGGCAGGAGAATTTACAAAATGAAGTGGATCAGCCGGCGAATGCAGCAGCAGTTGACCAGCCAGCTGAAGAGACTTCTCAATCAGAGATTGCTGTGACGGAAGTAAAGTCGGAAGCAGATGCATCAAAACAGAAAACCGGGTCTGCAGAATCATGGAAAAACATGCCTGGCCGGGGACAGGAAAAAGAACACTTGCCTGAATGGGGGGCAGGATTTTCTGCACTTTCAGGACCAGATGCGGGAAAGCGGATCTCTCACTTACCGGTATTTAAAGTTGTTCGCGGGAACGCCGAGAGTGATGGTGTCTGGGGTAGCTTGGATTCGGCTCTGAATGAGGTGAATTCCCGGGGCGCTGTCATTCGTCTGTATGGCCCGGGTCCCTTTTTGCTCAATTCCCATCGATTGCGTGATATTACACAGTTAATCATCATGGCGGATTCAGATCAGCAGCCGACCATTATGATGCAGGCAAAAAACAAAGATGCCAAACAGTCTGAAGTGAACCTGTTATCATTTTCATCTGGCTTACTCCGTTTTCAGGGAGTACATCTGCTGTGCGATGTGTCGGGACTGTCAGGCTCCGGCGTTTGCAATGTCCTGAATTTAGATCAAAGTGATCTTACATTCCAGGATTGCTCTTTCACACTGGCCGGGACTACGGACAGAGTACTTCGACTGGTCAATTCTACGGGAGCGCCACGTACCACAACGGGACGCGCCGCAGGAGAGTCCCGTATCTTTCTGGAAAACTCCGTGATCATGGGGCAAAATCTGGAAGCGGTGCGTGTCGATCAGCTGTATGTGGATGTCCTGCTCTCGAACTGCTTTCTCTCATCACGGGGGGCACCCTGCCTGGAATTCGGCAGCCTGGATAAGGCAATGAGCCCCGGGCTGGTTTTACAGGAACGAAAAATTCCGCGCACCGCTCGAATCTTTTCCAGTACCCTGCTCTCCGATCAGACCATCTTCGCATTAACAGGACCGCAGGAAGAAAAAAAATCGGGAAAGTCCGATCAGGAAATTCTTGCCAGTGGTGAGACGGATCTGATCGTCATCAATTCCGTTTTGATTGGAAGTCGGAAAAATAAACAGGCAGCAATGCTGACTCTCCATGACTGGCCTCAGGATAAACTGCGAAATCAGAGTGCCAGTCGATTCGATGAGATCAATGTAAAACTGGAAAACGCACTCCTCTGGGGGTGGCCGTCTTATCTCCGCTCTACGGAACAGGGAGATCCCCAAAAAGTTTTTCAAATCGATTCGCATCGAACCTGGCAGCAGAGTTGGGGAAATCATGTCGCTGCTGACATGTTTCAATCAGAGTTGCCTGCCGAACTGGAAGAATTACTGACTCCCGCCTTTATTAAACCCTTACTGGATTTTTCAAAACAGAAAAATGTCTACGCCGTATCGGCGGACGGTGTCATTGCAGGTTGTGACCCTGCACGACTTGCCTCTTTGTCAGAGAGCCAGCAGAGACGGATCAAAGCCGTGCTCGAACAGCCTGACATTGATCAGGGCATACAGAGTCAGTTTGCCAAAGCAAAAACTGAAACATTCGATATGTCTAAAGGGAATCTCAGCGAATTTCTTAACAGTCCGGCAATATCCGGTCCCACGCGGGTGAATCTCAGCGGTCAGGGAATCTGTTACATGACCCCTGTGACCCTGGAGAATAAGCAGATCCAGCTGGTGTTTCAGAACGAAAGTGCAGAGAGCCCGCAGGTGGTCGAATTAAAATTACTCCCTTCTTCCGCAAAGACACGTTCCAAATCAGGAATCGAAGCTTTCTTCAGCTTAAAAAATTCAACACTGGAAGTTTCGGGGGGGGCGTTTCGAGTTTCCCCGGAGCGAAAAGGTGTTGTGCCTCGGCATTTTGTGTCATGCCAGAACAGTCGACTGGCTCTGGATCAATGTATCCTGGCAGCGCTGTTGCTGAACGATAATCGATTTCAGTCTGCAATCTCTATTGAGCCAGGTTCCAGTGAGAAATCAAATCAGATTCTGATCGATCACTCCTTCCTGACTGTCTCAGGTTCCATACTGCAATCTGCCTCCACGCAGCTGGAACTGGAAGTCCGAAACAGTCTGCTGCTCAGCCAGCAGGATATCTTTGCGCTCCCTGCTAAACCGGGGGATTCAGCAGGAATTCATGTGTCATTAAGACAAAGTACTTTTGCCCCGCAGGGTTCCGTTTTCGCAATCAGTGAGGAAACGGGAAACAGTAGTTCTGCTGGTCAGGCGGCTGTGCAGATCATCGCTGAAGAATCCCTGTTTCTGCCTGCCCCCAGCAGTTCCGCGACACGTTCGGATTTTTCAAAAACGGCCTCGTTAATTTCAGCTTCAAAGTCCTCAACACCTCGTCAGGGGATCGAGTGGTGGGGGAATTCGAACGGCTATATGGTGGAGCGATTTAATGTGATCGATCGGGCAGGCGGCAGTTCACCAGGGGCAGAAAAGGAATTCTCAGCAGAGATGGCAAGTCTTTTTGGTGAAGAAGCCGATCTGCACGAGTTGTCGAGTCGGGGGGGAGTGATCTTCCAGGAGCAGAAACTGCCTCCGTTGGTCAAGTTGCAGCCAACTCACTTTCAACTGTTGCCCACATGCAAAGCGGCTACCTGGTCTGACATGCAGCAACCCCTGGGCGCTGATCCCGTAGTATTACAGAAGATCATTGAAGGCAGACAGAATCAGGAAAAATCAGGCCGTATCAAGCGGGCATTCTGAGAGTGGCTAGACTGTGCCCCGTTTTACTGTAGCGTCTCCAGGGGCATTCGGACCGCGTATAATAGATTGAGAGACGCTATAGTTATCTGTGACGCGCTCTAGAATTCTCTTATGGTCAGCTGGCAGCAGGCGGGTGATCTTCATCCAGTCTCGGCACAGACAGCGTGAAGCGGGACCCTTTCCCTGGTTCGCTCTCAATGCTGATTTCTCCCCCATGTTCCCGGATAATTTTCTGGCTGACTGCCAGGCCGATGCCAGTTCCTCTGGCTCCCTTGGTGGATTCAAACAGATTGAATATTTTATTGATCTGATCCTGGGGAATGCCGGGGCCGTTGTCTGAGACCATGATCAGAATCTGGTCTGCTTTTTTCAGATAGGTGGTTTCGAGCAGTACCATACCATTATCAGCCCCTTCTACGGCATCAATGGCATTGATCACAATATTTAATATCGCACGATGAATCCCTTCGTGATCATAAACGGATTCCGGCAGGTCTTCGGCTGGTTCGCATTTAAGCTGTACGCCACATTCCTCAGCACGTGCCTGCATTAATTCGAAAACATCATTGAGTGGGGTGTTGATCGAACCGGGTTCCAGGGCCGGTTTTCGCTCAGTACTGAAAGTGAGCATGTCCATGACCAGGTGATAGATCTTATTCTGATTCTTCTCAACAATGTTCCAGCCTTTGCGAACCAGATCTTCTTCAGACTTGTTAAGTCCCATATCGATCAGATAGCTGCCGCCCCGAACTCCCTGTAGAATATTTTTGATGTGGTGGCTCAAGGTGGCGATGGTCTGTCCCATGGCTGCAAAGCGTTCTGCCTTCAACATGGCATTCTGGAAGCGATAGTTTTCGATGGCCAGTGCAGACTGCCTGCCGATTGCCACCAGCAGACGTAGATGTTCTTCGCTGAATTTTTCGACGGCCCCATTTTTCAACAGCATTTCGGGATGTGAAGTGGTCGTGTCGACATAAATGACCCCCATCAGTTCATGCCGCCCCTGCATCGGGACACACATTGCCTCACGAATGCCTGCCTGCAGGATGCTGCGCCCCCCTTCAAATCTCTGGTCGCGTTGTGCATCGGAAGTACGAACCCCTTGTTTTTTATTGAGCACATAATCCACGATACTGTGTGAAACCGGCATCCGGGTTCCCGACTTTTTCTCTTCGCGACTGCTGTAGATCTGCGGCAGGATTTCACCCGTATGAGGATCTGTGATCAGCATACAGCCCCGGTCTGCGCCCACGGTGTTGATCGTCAGGTCAAGAATACGTTTCAGGAGCTCTTCCTGGGAAATCGTCGGGCTGACGGATGCCTCGGCGACCCGATACAGAGCCTGCAGGTCGTTTTGAATTTCGTGCTGCTGTACAACACCGGAAACGTCGGCTGTGTCGAGCACGACGGAATCGAACCGGTGGTTGACCTCATGTGTGATGCTGGACTGGTTGGAATCCTCATTGCTGATGAGGTCAACCCGCTCTGCCATATAGCGGGAATCTTCATCCAGTGACTGACTGGAGAAAAGCAGCAGGCTGCGACCAATCTGGATATGGTCGCCATTATTCAGTTTGGATGACTGAATCTGAGTCCCGTTGAGCATGGTCCCGTTTGAACTGTTCTGATCGGTAATGTAGTAGGAACCATTTTTAAAAGAGATCAGGGCATGCTGGCGCGAGGCTTCGGTGTCCAGGATGCGAATTTCATTACGGACTCCCCGCCCTACCCCGGCTGGATCAGTGCCAAGTTTAAAGCGAGTACCCAGATCGACGCCCTGGATTACCAGTAACGTCGCCTTGGACACCTCATTTTCGATTAGCCTTTTCATTATATTGTTTCCCAGTCATAGACTGGATCCCCCCGCAGATGAGGGTTTCTCTGTCTGCTGAAATCCGTTGAGCCTGCTGTAGCTGATAAACGGTTATACTGATAACGTTGCCGGTTTGCTCCTGAATTCATACGAAAAACATGGGGTTTGTCGTGAAATCTGAATGCAAGACGTGCAAATATTCAGGGAGATCAGCTTATAATCAGCTGCCATGTCCAGAACAACCGCAGGCAGGCTGAAGTTGGTCAACCCACCAGATGCACTTGAGGCGATACAATTTACGTTCGATGCATCGACTCTGCATAGAATCATACCGCAGGCAGGAGTCCTGTTCAAATCCCATCTGTAGATTCAGAGTTGATCCCGCTTAGAATTACCGTGGCATCACTCTGTAGAGGTGGACTGCTGCAGCAGACTTTCGATAGAGTCAATCAGTTCTGCATATTGAAAAGGCTGCATCAGGAAGCGGGTCGTCTGACCAGCGGTGGCACTTTTAGGTTTTCTGACTGAACCTATGACAACTTTGGGAACCTGGTTCCAGCCGGGCTGGGAAGCCTGGGACTCGTTGAGATCATCATCATGGACGACGACAATATTGGGGATTTCGCTGGTGGAATTCAGGTCAGTTGCATTCCGTTGGCGCACCCGGTCGACACTGCATCCCCGGGGTTCCAGAATCGCTTTGAGAACTTCTTCTGTTTCATTTAAACCATCAAAAACGACAACACGCTGACCATTTACCACTGTTTGGGTTCCTTCCCATGTGCACTGTGTCCTATGAAGACTTCAAGCAGAGAAATCCTCATTCCAGCAGACGGGAAAGATAGCTCGTTCTAATAGTTGTGTCAAAATCAGAAGCGGGAGCTGCATTTCAGTATTTTGAAATATGTAAACTTTACAATGCGATTGTCGGCAGCGGTCAACAAAACGGGCTTACCAGTTTCCAGGAGCGGAGAAATTCTGGTTATAGAATGGTTCCTGATTAATATAATTGTCGGTCCGTTTCAGGCTGTCCAACTGCAGCTGTTTGCGTTCGTTGCTCAGATCCTCGTCTGAAATGCGGTCTCTGATTTCAGCCAGTGGCGCAACGTACTTGGGCTGTTTTACCTTTACATCGGTCGGGTAAAAGACGCCGGGATCCTTGACTTTCGCTCCGGACGAAGCATCTGAAAGCGCCGCGTAGGCAGTTTCAGGATAAATTCGCTGGTGGTAAGTGCTGCTGAAACCAGCGGGCTGGTGATAATCGGGGATGGTGCGACAGCCAGTCTGTGTGCCGGCGAGGACAGCCAGAACGACAAAAAAGCAGCTGCGGTTTGACATAAAAGTAGCTCCCGATATAAAAAGCGGCCTTCAAAACAGGAAGGCCGCTTTCTTTTTATCGGTAGTTAAACTGTTTTTTGTCGAATCAAAATTCAGTTAAAAGCACTTTCAGGAGCTTAACTTTTTGCTGCGGCATAGCGTTTGGCAACTTCATCCCAGTTAATGACATTGAAGAAAGCTGAGATATAGTCAGGACGCCGGTTCTGGTAGTTTAGGTAGTATGCGTGTTCCCAGACATCGAGGCCCAGAATCGGAGTGTGACCTTCTGAGAGTGGAGTGTCCTGGTTGGGCGTGCTTTCGACGACCAGTTTTCCGCCATCGACGGACAACCAGGCCCAGCCACTTCCAAACCGGGTGGCAGCAGCATTGGAAAACTGTTCTTTGAAGGAATCCAGACTGCCAAAGGTGGAGTCGATGTCAGCAGCGAGGTCACCGCTGGGAGCACCGCCACCGTTGGGAGACATTACGGTCCAGAACAGGCTGTGGTTTGCATGTCCGCCACCATTATTACGGATTGCACCACGGATGTCTTCGGGAACAGCACTCAGGTCACTCATCAGGTCCTCGATTGACTTGGCAGCCAGATCGCTATGGCCTTCCAGTGCAGCATTGGCTTTTGAAATATAAGCCTGGTGATGCTTGGTGTGATGAATTTCCATCGTCTTTGCATCGATGTGTGGTTCCAGCGCGTCGTAAGCATAAGGTAGATCGGGAAGCGAATAAGACATTCGAGTACTCCTTTAATTTTCGTGTAATTAGTCTAAGTTGTTGGTGACTTTACGTATATTGCCTGATGTGTCGAACTCATTGAAATGAGGACGGTCTAGAGTGCAACACATTTCATCATGGCATCTCTCAGTCGATTATTGTCAGACCAGAAGGCCTGGGAGACGTACCAGTAAAAACGGGACACAGTCTAAGCCTGTGCAAATACGTCCTCTATCCCCATTGTAGAAGATTAAACCATTCTCACAACCAACTGGCTAAGAACTTTTCACATAGTTGTCAGCCGGCCCTGCACTTCTGGCAGGTGGCATAGTTGACCTTAGCAGGTTGGGGTCTACAATGAGACCGTGCTGTCAATTTCGATAGAAAACTCCTGATTTTCAAGGATCTGTGTTATGAACCGGAAAGCTCTGATCGCTTTGCCTGTTTTCAATGAAGAACGCCATGTGGTAGATGTGCTGACCGAAGTCAAAAAGTACGCAGAAGCGATTCTGGTTGTCAATGACGGTTCATCGGATGGGACGGCTGAGATCCTGAAAGGTGTCGCTGGAATTACCGTCATCACCCATCCGGAAAACAAGGGATACGGAGCCGCCCTGAAGAGTGCCTTCGATTTCGCGATTGAACATCAGGATGAGTATGATGTGCTGGTGACGATTGACTGTGATGGCCAGCACGAACCCGGCTTGCTGCCTGGTCTGGTTCAGCAGATGCGCGATCACTTTGAAACCGACCCAATCGATATCCTTTCCGGGAGTCGCTACCTGAAAGCCTTTAATGGTGACAGCATTCCTCCGGAAGATCGTCGTCAGATCAATGTCGCAGTGACCAATCGAATCAACGAGCAACTGGGTTTCCAGATTACAGATGCGTTTTGTGGATTGAAAGCCTATCGCGTTGAAGCCCTGTCCCTGTTTAATGTGACCGACCTGGGATATGCGATGCCTCTGCAACTCTGGGTGCAGGCAGCAGCACACGCGATGAAAATTGTCGAATTTGCCGTTCCGCTGGTTTACCTGGAAGAGGAACGCAGTTTTGGTGGCTCACTCGATGATGCGATCAGGCGGAAAGCATATTACGATGAAGTTCTTGATCGAGAAATGCAGGCCGCAGGCATGACCTGCTGTGCCTCAGAGAATTGTAACGATCGTACCGATTCTTTCAGTGAGTGAATCAGAAGACGCTGTTTGTAAGGGGGAAGTGGGACTGCATCAGCCACTTTCCACTTGAAATCAAATCAAAAGGACTCGACATTCAGTGAGAGACTAGTCAAACTAAAGCATATTCACCGGCCCTGCAGCTGTTTTGCGATTGCCTGCTAAAATCTGTCGGCTGCGTGATGACATGCGAAAACGAGTATCGAGTGAGCGCTTCCCTCCTTGAAAACCTGGTTGTATACCAGACATAACATGAACTTGTTTAAATTCAGCACTCCATTAAAGCATTGAAATGTCTTCAGTGACTCCATTCCCCTGCCAGAATCCTGATTCCCGATTTGATTCCGGTACGAAACCGGTTCCGGAACCAGAATGGGTAAAACAGGATCTGCGGGTTCCCAAATACGATGATGTTGTGTTCGCCCGCCCGGATCTGTCCCAGATCATTGGTGATGCGGAAGCAAATCGTGACATGTTTCAAAGTTGTTCCCGGGACCGCAGTGGGAAAATCATTTCCAGCCTCCGCTCCTGGGCACGACGCGCCGTACTGGAGGAAGCAGCCCGCTATACTGCCGAGTTGACAGGATCGGCGGTGGAACTGCCGGCAGATCTGGATGAGCAATTACTGTTTATGACAGGTCACCAGCCGGCGCTGTATCACCCTGGTGTCTGGATTAAAAATCTGCTGATCGGCAAAGCAGCGCAACAATCGGCAGGATTGAGTCTGAACCTGATCGTCGACAACGACCTGGTCAGTTCAACCGCCATTAAAATACCGCAGGGAACTCGCGATACCCCCTTTTTCTCCGAGATTTCCTTTGATGAAACGATCAAGAAAAAACCATGGGAAGAAACCACGATTCAAAATGAAGAGTTGTTTCGCACCTTTTCGGCCCGAGTAGAAAAAGCACTCAATGTCTGGCCTGAGCTTCCCACTCCCCTGCTCTGTAATATCTGGCCTGCAGCGGTAGCGCACATGCAGAAATCTGATCGACTGGCGGATTGTCTGGCAGCAGCGCGACACGCCCAGGAACAGCGGTGGGGAATCGAAAATCTGGAGCTCCCCATCAGCCGCATGTGTCAGACCGGGCCGTTTTTATGGTTTGCCTGTCATCTTTTCAAGAATGCCAGGGCTTTTCGGTCGACGCATAACGAAGTGCTCAGCGAGTACCGCAAGGTCAATCGTGTGCGGAGTAAAACCCACCCGGTACCGGAACTGTCCGAATCAGACGGCTGGATTGAATCTCCTTTCTGGATCTGGCGCACGGGGGAGACACGTCGTCACCAGCTGTTCGTCAAACGGGAACAGGATCAGATTCAGCTCTCAAACGGAACGGATGTGATGACCACACTCCCCATGGGAGAAAATTGTGATCTGTCCGCGGCGATTGAAGTTCTCAAACAGTTGCCCGACCAGGGAATTCTCCTGCGGACCCGCGCGTTGACGACCACTCTGTTTGCCCGGTTATTTATGGGAGATCTGTTCGTACATGGCATTGGTGGTGCCAAATATGATGAGATGACAGATCGGATCTTCAGCCGTTTCTTTCATCTGCCGCCACCTCGCTACCTGACTTTATCAGCCACCCGCTTCCTGCCGTTCTGCCAGCCATTCAATGTCCAGCACTGCGATGAGACTTGTCTGCAGCGGATTTTGCGGGATCTGGACTTTAACTCCGATCGGCACCTGTCACCGGAGCAAATCAGAGACGCAGCGACACTGGTAGAGCGAAAGCGGACTTTGATCCGGGCTCAGCAGACTGCTGAAAAACACGATGATTCACTGGCCCGGAACGAGCGGCGCCGCCTGAATCGTCTGCGCTTTCGTGAACTTCGTGACCTGGATGCAGAACTGTCGCAGTTAACCCTGTCTCTGCGAGAAAAGATCAATGGTGATCTTGTGCAGGTACATCAGCAGATGCAGGCTAATGCGGTGATTCAAAGTCGTGAGATCTCGTTTGTGCTCTATCCGGAACAGACGCTCCGACAACTGCTCGAGAAACTTTCTTTCGCATAAAAAGGTCTGTTGTCACAGGCCGTTTAGCAGCTTATTTATCGACGCGTGTGATCCGTTCGAACAGAAACTGATGCCGCGAATTAAACAGCCGGCGATATCCCAGCAGAACAGAGATCACGGTTCCTAAAGCGGTTCCGGATGCAATCAGAAACATGACCACAATCTGATATTTCACTGATTCCAGCGGGCTGGCCCCTGCCAGAATCTGCCCGGTCATCAAGCCGGGTAATGATACCAGTCCGACGACCATCATTGAATTGATAATCGGAGTCATTCCTGATCTGACTGCATTCTGTAGTGCCTCGCGGGCAGCCTCATTTCGAGTCGCTCCCAGGGAGAGCCGCAGTTCCACTTCCCCTTTGCGCATGACAAGTTCTTCACTCAATCGGTCCAGTCCCAGAGAAATTCCATTGAGGGTATTTCCCAGAATCATTCCCAGGAGAGGAATCAGATACTGTGCCGGGTTTTCTGACCAGCTGTGCGGGGGAATGATCACCGTCAATGCAAAACCACTTACCAGCCAGGAACTGACAAAGACAGCGATGATGCTGTTGAGCCAGATACCCGGGAAGCGTCTTTGCGAACGTTGAACCGCAGTCAGGCTGGCGATCAGCGTCATGCTGAACATCAGCAACAGGATGACGGGCCACCACGATAATTCAAAGATCCATTCCAGGATCATGCCAATGAGCAGGAGTTGGACGACGGTACGGATCGAAGCCAGCAGGAGTCGTTTTTCAAGATTTAGACTCAACGAGAAAGAGATGAATCCATTAATCATCACCAGCAGTGTCGCCAGAAAGATATTCAGTGGAGTTAAGTCATACATCGGGTCTTCCTGGCCGGACAGATTGGGAGTGAAAAGGACGGTACAGTTTGAAACTTTGTGAAATTGGATGGGAACCAGCTTCATAGATTGATCCGGAAACCTTAACACAATCTGCATTTACCGGCAATTTAAGCGGAATGCGAATTCTCAAGACCTTAACCTGGCATTCATCAGCAGCGAATAAAAACTTGATAAGATCCGCCGCAACAATGAACGACGCACACAATAGAAAAGACCACAGTCAGAACTGTGACGGCCAGGAAGCGAACCGCCGAGATCGCGGAGTAATGTCATTAAGGAGGATGATATGATCGTGTCCCAGAATCAGCCCGCTGCAACAGTCTCTCGTAAGATTCGAACGATCTTTGTCAGCGATGTGCATCTGGGATGTATGCATTCGAGAGCAGAGGAATTTCTGGAATTTCTGAATGCTCACCAACCTGAATCTCTCTATCTGGTCGGCGATCTGATTGATGGCTGGAAGTTGCGAAAAAAATGGCGCTGGCCCCAAATATATAATGAGATATTTGACCGGGTGGAAGAGCTCAGTCGCAAAGGCACCGAAGTTTTTTATACTCCTGGAAATCACGATAACTTCTTACGTGATTTCGGAAAGCGGTTTGGATTTGTCTCCCTTTCTGATGAATTCGTACATCTCACGGCCGACGGCCGACGCTTCCTGATAATCCACGGTGATCAGTTTGATAAATTTGAAACGGGGGCGCAATGGTTATCGGTACTGGCTTCATTTGCCTATGACGTTCTGCTGACCGCCAATACCCTGTTCAATCGTCTGATAAAACGACAGGGGCAGACCAGGTTTGCTCTTTCTTCTGCTGTGAAATCCCAGGTGAAGCACCTGATGCGGTTTATCAGTGATTATGAAAAGCAACTGGCTGATCATGCCCGACTGAAACGATGTGAGGGAATCATCTGTGGTCATATTCATGCTCCGAACATTCTCGATATTGACGGGATCAATTACTGCAATACCGGTGACTGGGTGGAACACTGCAGCGCCTTGATTGAATACAGTGACGGCGAACTGGAGATTATGTTTTTTGATCAGGAAATCGATCCTGTCCAGAAACCGGTTCCACAAGCACATCCGGAAAGAATCAGACCAAAAACGTTTGTGGAAGCGGAGGTGCCGGGAGTGCTGAGTCGCTTCTGGAAAAAAATGTCATCCTCTTGAACTGATCCGTCGTTGATCAGTTTTTTTTATGTTTATCGGAGATGGGTTATGATTTCTGAACGAATCAGCAGCAAGAGTTTTCAAATCGTGCATCAGGGCAATCTGGTTTACAATACCTGCTGGGAGGATCCACGTCTCGATCGCGCAGCACTGGAACTGGGTCCGGATGATGAAGTTCTGGTGATTACTTCTGCCGGCTGTAATGCACTGGATTATTTACTGGATGAGCCACGCCAGGTACATGCCGTAGATGTGAATCCCAAGCAGAATGCACTTCTGGAACTGAAGCTGGCAGCGATTCGCAACCTGGATTATGAGCCATTTTTTGATCTGTTTGGCCGGGGATACTCAAACGACTGGCAGAGACTCTACACACAGAATCTGCGTGCCGATTTATCTCTGACAGCGCAGAAGTACTGGGATCGGCATGGTCAGTTTTTTTCCGGTGAGGGAAAACGATCCAGCTTTTATTTTCGCGGTTCCTCCGGGCTGTTTGCCTGGTTCGTGAACTGTTATATCGACCGTGTTGCCAGGATTCGTGATGATATCAATTCGCTGCTGGCGGCGCGCGACGTTACCGAACAGACTTCGATTTACCAGTCTCGCAATCTGAACGAACTGCTCTGGACGAGGATGATTAAATGGTGGATGCGTCGGGATCTGACATTGTCCATGCTGGGAGTACCCCGCTCGCAGCGCACGCAGATTGATCAATGTTATGCAGGCGGCATTGTGCAGTTTGTCATTGATCGCATCGAAACGGTTTTTACCAGTCGATCCCTGCAGGACAATTATTTCTGGCGCGTCTATCTCACGGGAAGTTATGACCATGACTGCTGTCCCGAATATCTGAAGCCAAATAATTTTGAACGACTCAAAGCAGGGCTCATCGATCGTCTGTCCGTCAATACCAATACGGTGGAAGGTTTTCTGCGACAGCATCCCGGTGCAATCTCACGTTTTGTTTTATTGGATCACATGGACTGGATGGCTGGCGCGCAACCTCAATTGTTACAAAACGAGTGGCAGGCAATTCTCGACAAGGCGGCGGAGCGTACCAGGATCCTCTGGCGAAGTGCGGGGATGCAGGTGGATTTTGTCGATCCCCTGCAAGTCAGGTATCACGGACAACAGCGGGAAGTTGGCGCATTGCTGCAGTACCAGAATCAGCTCGCGTCAGAACTGCATGAGCAGGATCGGGTGAATACCTATGGCAGTTTTTATATCGCCGATCTACTGGTTTGACGCATTCCAACTCTTGGGACCAGAATCGCCTGCAGGAAACGAGCATGTTATGAGCTATTTAAACACGCGTCTGAATGATGTCAAAACAGTCTGGCAGTTGCTGGTGTCCCGCATTGATGGTCAGACACATACCGAAAGACTCAATTCCTTCTACCAGGGACAGGCAGTCGGCTACGATCAATTCCGGAAACGTCTGCTGCATGGTCGCTGTGAGTTGTTTGAAAGCCTGCCTGTTTCTGCAGGAGATATCTGGGTCGATCTGGGCACCGGGACCGGCGAAAATGCCGAACTGTGGGGACAGCGTCTCCAGCAGTTTCAACGTGCCTATCTGGTCGATCTCTGTCAGCCTCTGCTGGATGTCTGTTCTCAACGAATTTCAGATCGAGGCTGGCCGAATGTATCAGCAGTCTGTCATGATGCAACCAGCTTTACTCCGCCGGAATCACACGTGGATCTGGTCACTTTTTCTTATTCCCTGACCATGATTCCCGACTGGTTTCAGGCAGTGAACCACGCCTGGGATCTGCTACGGCCCGGGGGCATGCTGGGAATTGTTGACTTTTATGTCTCCCGGAAATATCCACCGCACAACCTGCAGTCGCATGGCTGGTTTCAACGAAATTTCTGGCCTGTCTGGTTTGCCGGTGACAATGTGTTTTTGAACTCTGATCACCTGCCCTATCTGCTGGATCGCTTTGAGTTGATTTCGCTCAACGAATCCCAGGGGAGCCTGCCTTTTTTGCCTTTCCTGAAGGTACCCTTTTATTCGCTGATTGCGAAAAAACCGCTCTAGCCAATTCAAGTGCCGGCAGTCCCGACACGAAAAGCCGCTTAATCTGAAATCCGATCCATTTCCTGCGCTCTGATCCTCAACTCCAATCTGTTATGATCACTGGTCAGGATATGGTAAATGCATCAGTGAGATTTCGGAGAGCAGCAGGATGTTGATCGAGGCACTTCAGAATGAATCGTTATACGATCATCCCGTAGAATCATTCCAGTTACTGGAAACGCAT
>NZ_CAXAVM010000007.1:0-77882 GCF_963972345.1 uncultured Gimesia sp.
GACCCGTTGAAAGTTTTTCACTTCATAAAAGGCAATCCCGCAGGCCCAGGAAGTAAAACTCTGTGTATCGTCAAACGTATCCCATTTCCTCCAGAGCACCAGGCAGGTTTGCTGGAATACATCGTCGGCGTCGGTCTGGTGAGGCAGCAGTGTGCCGATAAAGCCTCGGATCAGACTGTGATGTCGAGCCAGCAGCGAAACAAATTGTTCATGAGGGGGCTGATTCATGGTGGTGTCTGTATCGAATTGTGTTTCCTGAGACAGTTCCATACTGGTGATCGTACGCCCGAATCACAACTGGACGGAGAGAAACCTCACTTTTTGGAACTGGTTTCTGATGAGTTCGTATTAAAATCTGTAAGTTTGCCTGCGGAGTGACTTTATCGCATCTGATTTTAGAACGATTATTTTGAAAGTATCTCCGTTTTGTGAAGCGTCCTCTCCTCCATTCCACTATACAGAAATTATAGCAGAACTGACGCTGATTCTATTGCGAATCGCAAATCTGAATTGCTGCGCCACTTGCGAGTTTACAGTAGAACGGGTAATCTCCTTGGGTTAATATTTATCATATCCTCTGCCCGGCCTTTGCGGTCGAGTGGCTTATGAACCTTCATTGCTTTAATAAATCGATCAGAGTGGTATAAATCCATGCAGGCATCAATGGATGATCAAAGCAGAATCGTCATTACAGGGATCGGTTTAACCGCTCCGAATGGCAACAATCTGGATGAATTTCGGCAAAGTCTACTGGCAGGTCGTTCGGGAGTTGTGGACTACAACATCCGTTATATGGGAGATGTACTCGCCGGCGTCTGTAATTTTGATGAATTACGCTACCAGAAACGAAAAGAAGTCCGCCGCGGAACGCGTGCCGGTTCCATCGCCGTTTACTGTGCGAATGAAGCCGTCAACCAGTCCGGTCTGGACTGGGAGAACGTGGCCCGCGATCGTGTCGGCGTTTATCTGGGGATCACCGAGCATGGGAATGTCGAGACAGAAAACGAAGTCTACGAAATTTCCCAGTTCGATTATGACACCAAAGTCTGGTCACATCATCACAATCCGCGGACCGTCGCGAATAATCCAGCCGGAGAGGTCACGCTCAACCTGGGAATTACCGGACCGCATCTGACGCTGGGCGCTGCCTGTGCTGCAGGAAATGCGGGGTTCATTCAAGGTGTACAGATGCTGCGTCTGAATGAAGTCGATATGGCCTTGTGTGGCGGTGTTTCAGAGAGTATTCATACATTTGGTATTTTTGCCAGCTTCCAGAGCCAGGGAGCTTTGGCCGTGCATGAAGATCCGACTAAAGCCTGCCGACCCTTCGATGTGAAGCGGAACGGGATCGTGGTCGCCGAGGGGGGCGCCGTCTGTACGCTGGAGCGTCTGCCTGATGCATTGGCTCGCGGTGCCACTATTTATGCTGAAATTATCGGCTATGCAATGAATTCCGATGCCAGTGATTTCGTGCTCCCGAATGCAACGCGGCAGGCAGAGTGCATTCATCTGGCGCTCAAACGGGCTGGTTTAAAGCCGGAAGATATTGATATCGTCAGTAGTCATGCCACGGCAACTCACCAGGGGGATATCGAGGAAGCCAAGGCGCTCGCCAGTGTGTTTGGTGATTGTCCCAATCTGGCGATCAACAATACCAAGAGTTTTATCGGACACGCGATGGGCGCTGCCGGCGCACTGGAGATGCTGGGGAACCTGCCCGCCTTCGAAGACGGGATTGCTCACGCGACGTTGAATCTTGATGAAATCGATCCGGAGTGCAAATTGCCTCAACTGGTTCCTAACGAGCCACGTCAGATGGAACGAGTGGAATGTATTCTGAATAATTCATTTGGAATGCTGGGAATCAATTCGGTTCTGATCGTAAAAAAATATTCTGCCTGATCAGACTGTTCAACGGCAACCTGCGGCGCTATAACCGGGCAAGAGTCTTCTCCTTGAAGAACTGTGTTAACCCATCGTAAAACATGATTCTCTCTGGATTTTCTGAAAAACTCTGCTTTCTTCAGGCCTGAGTCGGTTTAAATCCAATATTAGATCGGGTTATAGTATTCCTGATGAGGGGCGGGTTTTTGGAACCCGGCTTCTAGCGGGGAGATTCTTTGTTTGTTATAAGGGGCTTCCCACGACCGGGTTTCCCCGTGATCTTTGTGAGCTTCGCTGCACGAAATCGACGTTATTGGATTTTTTTGAAAGTTTGGAGTTTCTGCATGGCGCCGGAACAAATCAGATCGGTAATCTTGGATATCTTGTCTCGTATTGCTCCCGATGAAGATCTTTCGGATCTGGACGACAGTGTTCCTTTCCGGGAGCAGATGGAACTGGACAGCATGGATTTTCTGGATATTGTCATGGAGTTACGCAAACTCTATCGTGTACAGATTCCCGAAGAAGACTATGGTGAACTGGTAACCATGGACAGCACTGTCACCTACCTGACACCACTCTTGAAGGATGCGGAAAGCACCGTCTGAATCCCGTAAAATCCCTCCGCCATGACCTACGATTCAATCATTATCGGTGCCGGCCTGTCTGGGCTGGCCGCTGGGATCCGGCTGGCTTATTATGGGAAGCGGGTCTGTATTCTGGAAAGGCACACCACCATTGGTGGCCTGAATTCCTTCTATCGACTGCGCGGGCGGAATCATGATGTCGGCCTGCATGCGATTACCAATTATTCTCCCCCCGGCGGAAAACGGGGGCCACTCAATAAGATTCTCAGGCAACTCCGCTTCAGCTGGGAAGACTTTGACCTCAGCCCCCAGTTCGGTTCTTCGGTGGTGTTCCCCGGACATACACTGCGATTTAATAACGAGTTTGCATATTTCGAAGCTGAGATTGCAGCGCAGTTTCCCAGCCAGATTGATGGCTTTCGCCGTCTGGTCGCGGAAATAGACTCCCATAACATCGGCGACCTGGGACAGACCTGGATTTCCGCCCGGGCGCGTATGGCAGAGCATATATCCGACCCACTGTTGATCAACATGCTGCTCTGTCCGCTGATGTTTTATGGCAGCCCGTCAGAGCATGATATGGATTTCAACCAGTTCGTGATCATGTTTCGCAGCATCTACCAGGAAGGTTTTGCCCGTCCTTACAAAGGTGTGCGGTTGATTCTGAAGAACCTGGTGAAAAAGTTTAAATCGCTGGGGGGCGAACTGAAATTACGAGCGGGAGTTCAGCAACTGGTCACAGACGGCAAGCACGTTTCAGGTGTCGTCCTGGATGATGGCCAGGTGCTTGAAGCGAAAAATGTGCTCTCTTCTGCAGGATCCGCGGAGACGCTGCAACTGTGTGGCGCAGATGTTCCTGTGGACGATCGTTTTACGCCCGGGGAAATTTCTTTCGTCGAAACCATTTCCGTACTCGATCAGCAACCAGCGGAATTCGGTCACGACGAAACCATCGTGTTCTATAACGATTCCGAAGACTTTTACTACGAGCAGTCGAAAAACCCGGTTGATGTTCGCAGTGGGATTATCTGCTCGCCGAATAATTTTCAATATGACCAGCCGCTGGAAGAGGGTTCCATCCGTATTACCGCACTGGCAAATCCGGGGTACTGGATGAACCTTCCGGAAGACGAATACATCGAAGCCAAAAAGTACTGGTACGATCAGATCCTGGAATCCTCGCTGCGATTTATTCCTGACTTCCGTCCGCATGTGATCGACGTCGATACGTTTACGCCCCGTACCATCAAAAAATTCACCGGGCATATCAATGGCTGTGTTTATGGGGCACCCCGGAAAATTCTGGATGGTACAACTCCCTTCGACAATTTATTCCTCTGTGGTACAGACCAGGGATTTCTGGGCATCATCGGTTCGATGCTGTCGGGAATCAGTATTGCCAACCTGCATTTACTGAACGCGAAGTAAACATTCCAGTCTGCGAGGTGCTGTACTCTTGCTTCGATGTAAGGCAAAACGACGCGATTATTTCCGTTCCTCCGTGGTGAATTGTCACACTTTTGTCACAGCATCCTGATTTACTGCCGTTTAGTAGACAAAGGCCTTGTTTTACGATAAACAGGAGATGCAAAACTTGCCATTCATGCAGGAACAGTGAACCGTTGCTGTCCCCTCTTTTTCTTCTGCTACACTCAATACAACGCTGAATCATTATGGCCAAAGATTTTCTGAAAGATACTCAAGACGAATATGATGTGATTGTGATCGGCAGTGGTCTGGCAGGCATGACTTCTGCCAACATCCTCGCCCGCCAGGGATATTCGGTACTGCTCCTTGAACATCATTACCAGCTGGGAGGCATGGCTACCTGGTTCAAGCGTCAGAATGGTCATATCTTTGATATTTCCCTGCATGGCTTCCCGTATGGAATGCTCAAGAGCTGTCGAAAATACTGGACCCAGGAAATCGCCGATTCCATCGTGCCTCTCCGTGGCGTCCGTTTTGAAAATCCACAGTTCTCACTCGAAACCACATTCACCCGCGAGGACTTCACGCGTCTGCTGATTGAAAAATTCAGTATTGAACCTGAGACCGTCAAAAGCTTTTTTGATACCGCCCGTAAGATGAACTTCTTCGATGACCAGGGGAAAACCACCCGCGAACTCTTCGAAGAATTCTTTCCCGGCCGCGATGACGTCGTTCGACTGTTGATGGAACCGATTTCCTATGCCAACGGTTCCACACTGGAAGACCCCGCGATTACCTACGGAATTGTCTTCTCCAACTTCATGCAGAAAGGCGTCTACACGTTCCGTGGTGGCACAGACCGCCTGGTGAAGCTGATTAAAGCCGAAATGGAAAAGAATGGCGTCGATGTGCGCATCCGCACCCAGGTCGAGAAAGTCGAAGTCAGTCCCGATCGTCGTGTGACGGGAGTTGTGGTCAACGGAAAGCGGATTGGCTGTAAAGCCATCATGTCGAATTCGAACATCAAAGGTACAATTCTTAATCTGGTCGGCGAAGAGCACTTCGATCCGGAATTCATCGAAGAGACCAAAGCCGTGCGTCTGAATAACAGCAGTACGCAGGTTTATATCGCTCTCAAGCCCGGTGATGAACTCAACTTCTGCGGTGATCTGCTGTTCCATTCCGAGCATAACGGCTTCGACATCAAAGCCATGCTCAGCAAAGAAGTCAGCAGTCGTACATTCTCGTTTTATTATCCGGAAACACGTCCGGGCAGCGATCGTTCTCTGATCGTCTCATCCACGAACGCGAACTTCAGTGACTGGGCCGACCTCCCCGAAGAACAGTATGAAGCCGACAAAAATCATCTGATCGAAACCACTCTCGATTGCCTCGAGCAGTATGTTCCCAACATTCGCGACCGGGTGGATCACCTCGAAGCTTCGACACCGCGAACGTTTCAGCGCTACACACAGCATCTGCAGGGCGCATCATTCGGCACCAAGTTTGAAGGTCTCAAAGTCAGTAAGGAACTGCCCGAACAGATCGAAGGTCTGTATCATGCCGGTTCGGTGGGAATTATCATGTCCGGCTGGCTGGGAGCCGTCAACTACGGCGTGATCGTCAGTAATGATGTGGATAAATATCTGACCCCCGCTGCCGCCCGCATTTAGTTCTTGCCGAATCTGAATATAAACAAATACGAAACGGAATGTTCTCGTGAATCTGGATGATATCAAAGCCTGTATACCTCACCGCGAACCATTTTTGTGGCTCGACGAAGTCGTATCGATCGAAGAAAACAGCATCCACGCCCGCAAGTTTGTCTCACCTGAAATCGATATCTTTCAGGGACACTATCCCGATCATCCGGTTCTGCCTGGCGTGATCCTCTGTGAAGCCGCCATGCAGGCTGCAGCCGTTTTTATTGCGAAAACCGATGCCCCCGAGGCAGGTAAAGTTCCCGTTGCCACTCGCTTGAACAACACCAAATTCCGCCGCATGGTCAAGCCGGGAGAAACGATCGAGATTCTGGTCTCGCTGACCGAAAAGCTGGGCGGTGCTTACTTTTTTACCGGTAAAATCTCGGTGGGAAAAGAGACGGCAGTGCGGCTCGAATTTGCAGTGACCGCGGCTGACGGCTGAATATCATTTCCGGGCTGACTGATCTTCAATCCGATACAGGAAATGCTCGGTTCTGAGAATCAGTGACTTGCCTGCCACCGCCAGTGAAGCGACACAGCCTTCCTCCAGTTTATTCGAAGCCAGTTCCTTGTATTCTTTTCCGGGGAGAAACACCCGCGTCACACCTTCGCGATCGGGGGCGTAGATCTTACCATCTGCATAAATGGGAGACGCGGAAAACGAACTGCGGTCCATACGTTCTTTCCAGACCTCATCTCCCGTCTCTGCATCCAGGCAGGTCGCGATTCCCTTGTCATCAATCATGTACAACAGGCCGTCAATCAGTAACTGTGATGGCTTTGAAGGGATACCTTTCTGTTCGATCCACTTCACATGCGAGTCCGTGACGTTTCCATTACCACCCGGGTTGACCGCGTACAGATGGGCTTTACCAAATCCGGTACCGACATAAATCTTTTCACCATCAAATAAGGGGCGATTGGCGGCGGAATGCTGTGGGTAATAAAACTTCCAGTACTCATCTCCCGTTAATGGATTGTAGGAGAGCGTCGCTTTGGCAGCGGGGCTGATCAGCTGCACGCGTCCTTCGTATTCAATCACCCGGGGGGTAGCGAATGCTTTTTTGAAGTCGCCATTTTTTGTGCCATAATCAATGTCCCGGTCTTTCTTCCAGACTTCTTTTCCCGTCTCTTTGTCCAGCGCGACAATGTACTGAAAATCGTAGCCATCATATTGCAGAATCAGCAGGTTCTGATAAATGATGGGAGACGAACCGGCACCCCGCCAGTGATTGCAGGGATAATCGCGTCGTTCCCATAATACTTTCGCGGTGTTCGTATCCAGGCAGGCAGTGCCATACGCGCCGTAGTGCACATAGATTCGACCTTCCTCAATAATCGGAGTACTGGAGGCATGAGAATTACTGGGATCGATATACTGAGGTTTCTCAACATCAAAAATCTTTTGATCGTGCAGAATTATGCCCGTATTGAAATCGACGCAGACGACACCCAGCTCTTTGCCATCTTTGGTTGAAGTCGTCACCCACACCTGATCTTTCCAGACAACAGGAGAGGACCAGGCCCGCCCATGCACTGAGGTTTTCCAGACGATGTTCTCTGTCTCGCTCCAGGTGGTGGGCAATCCGGTTGCCTGCGATGTGCCGTCGGCGTACGGACCTCGGAACTGATTCCAGTGGGGTTCTTCTGCAATCGCCCATGATGCTGACAGATTGATCACAGCCAGCAGACAGAGAGCAGAGAACAGACATCGCATGGGGAGCAGGGCCATAGGAGATTCCTGAATTGAATATAAAATAAGCGGGCAGGCAAGCAGGAGTTGATCGGTAGAGTCGGAACACCACAGTATCAGGGATAATAACTAAAGGAAGTTAACAGGCAGACACTGTTATCTGCTGTGTTCGATTATAAGAGCCGTCACCCCTGATGCAATTGTAAAGCCGATTATTCTGTTTCTGAAGAATCTTTACGGGTGAACTCCACATCGATGATCTCTTCCTCTGCGGGAGTGTGAGGGGAGCCCGTCGATTGCTGAAAATCCTGAAACTGGGTCCCACTGGTATAGAACGTATTCTGTGAGCGGACCTGCAGTAATGCCCGCTGTTTGAGCCATTCCCCCATCCGGATTTTCAGCATTTCACGTAAGGAAGGAATCAGTAAAGCAAAGCCAACCATGTCGGTCATGATGCCGGGCGTGATCAGAAAAGCGCCGGCGATCAGAATCATCAATCCATCCAGCACGACGCCCGTGGGAGGCTGTCCCTGCACCATGCTCTGCTGGATTTTTTTCCAGGCCTGCGAGCCCTGCTTCCGGGCCAGCCAGGCGCCCAGAATACCCGTCACTACTACCAGACCGAACGTGATCACCGGACTGGTCAGCGAACTGAACCAGAGCAGTAGCCACAGCTCGGCGAGCGGAATAATCGTGAACAGAAGAAACAGTCGTAACAGCACAGTCAGTCACCGAAAATAAAGAAAATGATGCGAGGCCTTGTGCTTTGTCAAGCGGGACATTGAGGGTTGGGTGTGTTGTTTACGTGCTCCGTTGTCGCACTCTCGTGATATTGATCAGCCCCAAATTTAAAAATGACATTCCACTAGTCCGATATTCTATACCAAACAGGCATGGCTGAACATCCCCACCTGCAGAATCGCCGACAGCAATCCGCGGGTGAATTCACGGTCACCTGATTATTGTCCCCTCCTTCCGATTCTTCATCACTGCCGGAATGACACTACACAGATCCGACTTGACCCCGTCCTGCCACGGAAGAAACTACGCTGTTATGCGTCGCGCGCGTCGCCCTGATTCTTCTATCTGATCAAAGATCAGCGGGAGTCAAAACCGCATGCTCAATATCGCTTGTCTGAATGGGATTTCCACTTTCTGCGACAACGGAAGTTCCGGATGAGCACCTGTTTTCGGACCTGTTTCAAACACTTAAAACGCACATCCACGCCTGTATTACAAAACTAACCACACGACACGCGACAATCCTGCGCCAACAGGGGAAGAGTCACTCTGGAACGATTTCTGAATCAAACCCGCCAACAGGAGAGGCAGAACGATGCCCATTCCTGGATCCGTTCTTAGTAACAGCCAGCGAGTCTCCGGCAGGTAGCACAGCAAGTTCCGGGAAATATACAGCAAGTGGCATCCCCTCTCGTTCGTTGCCTTATTTTATCAGAGAACGTGCTGAAGCCTGCAGCTGAATTTAAGATCATCGCCTGCAATTCCTTGACTGTCAGCATCTCAGTAGCGTTTCCAGCAATACACCCTGTACAGTCAAATCCAGCAAATCAATCTCCTTCATCTCAATTTTTTACCTGCATTTTATTGCGTTCTCAGGTGCAAGATGTTGCATTTTCAGGTGCAGAAAATTGCACTGACAGCGGCGTGGAGAACGAAGAGATCTGATTTTAATGTTCATGAAACGAAAGGGAAAATAATAATTTCTGAAAGATTTACCCTGTGATTCAGGGCATAAACAGGTTTGCACATCTTGTTTACCGGAATTCTCATTTCGCTGGTATGTCGATTGCGTATCTGTTCAGAGTTCATTTTATTTTTATTGTCCCTGGTTAATGCTCCTGTACAGGACATGGGAAACAACTGCGAGTAAAACATGATGAAACACTCACCACTTTCTATTCTCAGTCTGCT
The DNA here is from genome assembly GCF_963972345.1 of uncultured Gimesia sp. Classification (NCBI taxonomy): domain Bacteria; kingdom Pseudomonadati; phylum Planctomycetota; class Planctomycetia; order Planctomycetales; family Planctomycetaceae; genus Gimesia; species uncultured Gimesia sp. Next base: position 9,228 of record NZ_CAXAVM010000007.1, read on the forward strand.
GCTTATTTCACTTTTTTTGCAGGCTTGCTCCAAGCTGGAGGGACATAGCAACACAGAGCAGCATACAGAGCACCCTCGACACAAAATTATTGTGACCAGCCCGATGAAGAAGGACGTGATCAGTACACAGCAGTATGTCTGCCAGATCCACTCTTATCGACATATTGAGGTCCGGGCTCTGGAGGGCGGATATCTTGAAGAGATCCCCGTCAAAGAAGGACAGATGGTAAAGCAGGGGAGCACGATGTTCAGGATTTTACCGACTCTGTACGAGGCAAAACTGAACGCAGAAAAGGCGGAAGTCCAGCTGGCTCAGATTGAATACAACAATACGGAGAGGTTATACAATCAGAAAGTGGTCGCGAAACCAGAAGTCGCACTTGCCGAGGCAAAGCTGGCAAAAGTGAAGGCCAAGATGCAACTGACACAGGCTGAACTGGACTTTGCGACGATTAAGGCACCCTTTGAGGGCATTATAGATAAACAGCATCATCAGCAGGGGAGCCTGATTTCAGAGGGTGACATTCTCACCACTTTGTCTGACAACAGCGTCATGTGGGTTTACTTTAACGTACCTGAAGCACGTTATCTGGAGTATAAAGCCGACCCTCACAGAGATGATATTAAGGTAGAACTCCAACTGGCGGATGGCTCAAAGTTCCCGCAGATTGGCAAAATTGGGGCGATAGAAGCCGATTTTAATAACGAGACCGGGAACATTTCTTTCCGTGCCGATTTCCCCAACCCGGATGGCCTGTTGCGACATGGTCAGACCGGAAACATTTTGCTCAGTCGCGTTCTCAAGGACGCTATCGTTATCCCTCAGCGGGCAACGTATGAGATTCTTGCCAGGAAGTATGCTTATGTTGTTGGTAAGGATGATCTAAAGGATTCCATGGAGCACACTGAGAATCATGCAGTGAAGGGACAGGGAGAGCAGGGAAAAAAACATGCTGAACACTCTGACGGAAAGCATGAGGAGCAATTCACTGAAAAAAATACAGAACAGCATTCAGATGCACATGTCGGACATCATGAGAGCGAACACGCGGAAGAACGTGGCATCGTGCATCAGCGTGAAATTATCATCTTAAAAGAGCTGGACGACATATTTCTTATCAAAACAGGACTCGACGTGAACGATAAGATCGTACTTGAGGGGATCCAACAGGTTCGCGATGGAGAGCAGGTGGAATACGAGTACCTGGCTCCCGAAAGGGCACTTGAGAACCTGAAATCCCCCGCAGAATAGGACCCCCCGCCATGTTTGTGAAATTTCTTCACAGGCCTGCCCTGGCCATTGTCATCTCTCTGCTGATCCTGTTCATGGGTGGGCTGGCGATCGGCACACTGCCGATTTCGCAGTTTCCCTCGGTCGCGCCACCCAGCGTACGGGTCTCGGTTTCTTATCCTGGTGCCAGCGCCAAGATCTTAATCGACTCGACGATGGTGATCCTGGAGCAAGCCATCAATGGTGTCCCGAATATGCGTTACATGATGGGCGATGCTACCAGTGCCGGGGAAGGAACAATTCAGATCGTCTTTGAACCAGGCACGGACGCAAATGTGGCAGTCATGAACGTTAACAACCGGGTCAATATGGTCAAGAACCAACTCCCTCCCATCGTGGAGCGAGAGGGCATCATCGTCATGCAGAACATGACAAGCATGTTGATGTATGTGAATATTTTCAGTAAGGACCCCAACGTTGACCAAAACTTTCTTTACAACTACGCCACGGTTAACGTACTGAATGAGATCAAGCGGATTCCAGGCGTCGGTCGAGCTACGATTCTCGGTAATCGCTCGTATGCCATGCGCGTCGAACTGAAACTTGATCGCATGCGGGCCTACAAGCTCGATGCCGAAGCAGTGATGGAGGCACTTAACGAACAGAGCATGATTGGTTCACCAGGCCGACTGGGCCAGGCGACGGGCCAGACGTCTCAAAGCCTTGAGTACGTACTCACCTGGGTGGGACGCTATAAAACGCCAGAGGAATATGAGCAGATCATTTTGAAGTCGAATCCCGAGGGCGAGATCTTGCGTCTGGGAGATGTTGCCAACGTCTCGCTGGGCTCTTCTTTCTACGACCTTTATTCGGACATCGACGGCTTACCTTCGGCGGCCATCGTGCTTAAGCAAACCCCTGGCTCCAACGCGGCCCAGGTCATCAAAAAAGTCAAGGCGAAGGTGGCGGAGATCAAGCAGGAATCGTTCCCGCCGGGTATGGACTATGCAGTGACCTACGACGTTTCTCACTTCCTGGACGCATCCATCGAAAAGGTGCTGCATACCTTATTCGAGGCCTTCATCCTTGTTTCGCTGGTGGTCTATCTGTTCCTGGGAGACTTCCGCAGCACCTTGATCCCGACTCTGGCGGTTCCCGTATCGTTGATCGGCACATTCTTTTTCATGTTGATGTTCGGGATGTCGATCAACCTGATCACGCTGTTTGCCCTGGTGCTGGCGATCGGGGTCGTGGTGGACGATGCGATTGTGGTGGTCGAAGCGGTGCATGAAAAAATGCATACCAAACACCTCGGCCCCTATCAGGCAACCCGGGAGGTCGTGCATGAGATCAGTGGCGCAATTATCGCCATTACACTTGTGATGACCGCGGTGTTCATTCCGGTCACCTTTATGACTGGCCCGGTGGGTGTCTTTTACCGTCAGTTTGCCCTCACGATGGCCATGTCCATCGTGATCTCTGGTGTGGTTGCCTTATCGCTCACGCCAGTACTCTGCGCTATGATTCTCAAACCCCTCTCCGGCAACGAACAACGTGGCCTGATGGGTTTGGTTAACCGTAGTATCTTGAAGGTCGCCGGACGTTATGCTCCCGTTTTGCGCGGCTTGCTGAGCGTCCTGCTCGGGCTCGCTGTGGGGGCCGGGGTCTACTTTCTGCTGCACAATGAGTTAATCCACGAGGTGATATCCGAGCAGGTCGCATTGAACGGGACGAGGGTGCAGATCATCGCCAGTATCGTGGCGGTGTTGGCTATTTTATCGTTCCGAGCTGCGTTTTCGGGGAGCGACGGGAGTCAGAAGAAGCGGAGCCCGCTGGGTATCTTTTTGCATCTGTTCGACCGGGGGGTTGAAAAAGTGACGGGTGGTTACGCCGCCATCCTGGGGTTGATCATCACACGACGCGTGCTGACCATCGTCGTCATTGGAGCCTTCGGTTATGGTATTATGGTCGTGAACCAGGTGCTGCCCACGGGCTTTATTCCCCTGGAAGATCAGGGCATGATCTACGGCATCGTTCAAACGCCTCCAGGTTCGACGCTTGAGTACACGAACTCAAAGTGCCACGAACTGCAGGCGGTCTGCGAAGAAATGGACGAAATTACTTCGGTCTCCTCAATTGCGGGTTACGAAGTTCTGACCGAAGGTCGCGGCTCCAATGCAGGAACTTGCATTATCAACTTGAAGCCATGGGCGGAGCGCGAGCTGACCTCGAAGGAGATCATCGAGGAACTGGAGAAAAAAGGAACAAAGATCGCCAACATAAAATTGGAGTTTTTTGAGCCACCTGCCGTACCGGGCTTTGGTGCCGCCGGGGGCTTCTCGGTGAACCTGCTCGATAAGACCAATAGTGGCAACTACGAGGCGCTTGGAAAAGTGACCGACACCTTCATGGCGGCTTTATCCAAACGCAAGGAACTCAAGGGATTGTTCACGTTCTTTGCCGCCAACTATCCGCAGTATGAGATCGTGATCGACAATGACGTGGCCATGCAAAAAGGGGTGTCGATCCGTGATGCCATGGACAATCTCTCCATCGTCGTCGGCAGTACCTGGGAACAAGGTTTTGTGCGCTTCGGTCAATTCTACAAGGTGTACGTGCAGGCTGCGCCGGAGTTTCGACGTTACCCCGAAGATTTGGCCAACATGTTTGTAAAAAACGACCGTGGCGAAATGGTTCCCTACTCCTCGTTTATGCAGATCAAGAAAAAACAGGGGCTGAACGAAATCAGTCGTTATAACTTGTATCCAACCGCACCGATTCAAGGCGCTCCGGCAAAGGGTTACAGCAGCGGCGAGGCGATCGCGGCCATTCAGGAAGTTGCCGCCGAGACGCTGCCGCACGGCTTCGATATCGGTTGGCGTGGTCTTGCTTATGACGAGGCCAGCGCGGGGAATACGGCGATCTATATCTTATTAATCGTAGTCGTCTTCGTGTACATGGTTCTGGTGGGACAATACGAAAGTTTTATTCTGCCACTGGCAGTCATCGTCTCTTTACCCGTGGGTCTGTTCGGATCGTTTCTGTTCCTGAAGTCGATGGGGCTGGCGAACGATGTTTACTGCCAGATTGGTCTCGTCATGCTGGTAGGATTGCTGGGTAAGAATGCGATTCTGATTATCGAGTTCGCCGTCCAGCGCCGCCACGAAGGATTGAGCATCAAGGACTCTGGCATCGAGGGAGGGCGACTGCGCTTCCGGCCGATTCTGATGACGTCATTTGCTTTTATTGCCGGTCTGATACCGCTGGTTCGCGCGACCGGTCCCGGGGCAATTGGTAACCGCACGATTGGTTCGACGGCTGTCGGCGGGATGCTCATGGGGACAATCATCGGGGTCCTGGTGATCCCCGGTCTCTACTATCTGTTCGGCAAAATGGCTGACGGGAAAAAACTGATTAGAGACGAGCACGACGAACCACTCAGCGAATTATTCGAACGCGATACATAACTGGTTCTGTATAGGGAGTCTGTATCCGATCGCACAGAATTCCATCTTCGTGAATCCCTTCATATATTAAGCAAAAAATGCCAGAGAAGGAGAGCCTCTCCCCTGTTCTCCTCGTTAACTCAGTGTTGTCTGGTAGACTATTCTGCTGGGATTCTCTAATCACAGTAGAATTCTGGCTTGAAATGAAAACACATGAAGTTGATTCCTGTCTCAGGTCGAAGTAAGAACTAAATGTGATTGTCTCGACATGCATCTGAATCTGCCGCCAAAACAAGGACATGAACTGACAATCCACGCATAAAATCCACAAGGAAGTGGTTGTAAACCAGCAATTTAAAGCTCTGGTCAGGGTGTCAAGGATTAGGCAGATGAATCTATCAGTTCGATATTCTATCTCAAATATTAAGAAGATCGCTTTTTGGCCGACGATTATTTCGTCTCTTATGCTTTTGCTCACGTCGTGCAAAATTCCTTGTCTGCAACAGGCGGATGAAGGACCGGGAATGCCGGATACCTTCAATGGAAGTTACGACGAAACCAACTCAGCTGAGCTCGACTTCCATGCTCTGTTCGATGATCCGATGCTTTCAGGTCTGATTGATCAGGCGATGGTTGATAACCAGGAGTTAAAAATCCTGGCTCAGGACATCGATATCGCCAACAATGAAGCGTATTCCTGGACAGGTTCCTATCTGCCGTTCCTCAATTTGAGAGCGGGTGCCGGCATTGATAAACCCGGACGTTATACGCGTGATGGCGCTGTGGAAGACCAATTGCAGATTGCCCCCGGTAAAGCCTTTCCTGAGCCTCTCCCCAACTTCCTGCTCGCAGCCGATATCTCCTGGGAGATCGACATCTGGCGAAAGTTGCGGAACTCCCGGGACGCGGCTTCCTTACGCTATCTGGCTACTGAAGAGGGGCGGAACTACATTACCACTCGTCTGGTCGCCGAGATTGCCGAAAATTATTATGAACTTCTGGCACTCGACAAACGCATGGAGACGTTAGATATCACCATCGGACTTCAGGAACGAAGCCTCGAGGTTGCCAAAGCGAATAAAGAAGCAGCGCGGGGAACAGAACTGGCCATTCAGCGTTTCCAGGCTGAAGTTCGTAAGAACCAGAGTGAAAAGCTGATCATCCAGCAGGAACTGATTGAAACGGAAAACCGGATTAATTTCCTTGCTGGTCGTTATCCACAGCCTGTTGAGCGCAAACTCGTGGACTTCTTCGAACTCAATATGCACACGCTTAACATTGGTGTGCCATCTCAGATGCTGAATAACCGAGCCGATATTCGCCAGGCAGAACGCGAACTGCAGGCAGCAGGGCTCGAAATACAGGTTGCGAAGGCCCGCTTCTATCCTTCTCTGGTACTAAATGCCGGCGTGGGGTATTCGGCGTTCAACCCCAGGTATTTGTTTATTACACCGGAATCCCTGGTTTACAATGCCGTCGGTGAACTCGTCGCTCCCGTGATCAACAGAAGAGCCATCAAGGCTGATTACATGAGCGCGAATGCCAGACAGTTGCAGGCCGTTTATAAATATCAGCGTACCGTTCTGAACGCCTTCACCGAAGTTGTGAACCGCATCAACAAGGTAGAGAACTACGGCAAGAGCGTTGAAATCAAAATGCAGCAGTTGGCCGCACTTGAAGAATCGGTCGATGTTGCCACAAAGTTATTCCAGAACGCCCGCGCCGAATACGTGGAGGTCCTGCTGGCCCAGCGTGACCTGCAGGATGCGAAAGTGGTACTGATTGAAACCAAGCAGCAGCAACTGGCTGCCATCGTGAATACCTACCAGGCACTGGGGGGCGGCGGCGTGATCCCGACATATGATTATGGCCGGGTCACGATTTCAGACGAACAATATGTGCCGCCGATGATCGAAGAGAATGTGCCACCCATGCTGGATGAGAGTGTTCCTCCGAAGCCGGAAGAAAAGTGAAGAAAAAACTGTTCAGCATTATGCGACTATGCTGCGAAATGATTCCCCCCGCGTGCCAGGAAGACTTGTGGCCGATCTCATTATAGTCACTGTAGATGAGATTCCTGTGGTGAATTAAATGCCACCTGGCGAAATTGAAAACGCACTGATACCGTTCCTGCTTCAGAGGAAAACATCCGTTTTAAGGGTGCAGACATTTTAATATGTTCCATTCTGAATTTGTGAAACAGATTTATACACATTCAGATTCCTACATGCGCAATTTTGAATTTCAAAACCAGACTCATCTTTTCATCCTGATAAAATGAATTAAAGTAAAGGTGAGGTTCAACGGATTCAGAAAATGCAATTCTGAAGTGAGATACTCTTCATCTCGGGCCTGAAACGATGAACTGATTCAAACAACGGAATTCAAACGGGGTGCCCTGATGCAGATCAGAGTCGTCCAGATGAATTCGTGCAGGTGACGGAAAATTCGGTTTTCCCCACGACCTCTTAGAGCGTCTTGAGCATTCAGCTCAGGTTAAGAACAGCGACTCATTTCGCATGCTGTCAGTCTACGAACTCTAAAGGATCAACGACATGTCAAACTGGCCTGTAACCGTCGGCGATGTACGCATCGATCTGGATTTTGTCACCCGGCTCTCAGAAGGCTCTGTCTTTTTGAAAGATGGAACGATCATCAATTTACCTTCGGATGAGTTCACCGCCCTGTGTGAATTCTGGGATATGAACAGCGACAGCGTGCGCGTCGCCTCCACGCATCATGAAACCGATGTCCAACCCGTCTTCGGTTCATCGACTGCCCGGCGATCATAGTACACTCCGCTTTGCACCGTATCCCGGGTAAGTTCGCCTGCTGGAATCAGTGCAGCGAACGGAATCCGAATACTCCCTCTTCGGAGGACAGTTCAAGCCACTGACGGTCGACTGATTCAGCCAGAAACATCGTTTTGCAGGATAACCAGGCAAAATGATACTGATCTGGTTTCATTTATTACTGTCAGTCCCTGATTTCGTCATCTGCATCTGGAAAATAAAATCTTCAGCTTGCAGTGTCTGCAGATTCTGGTGCATTCCTTCAATCTGTTCTGCAGCTTACAGTTCTTAGCCAGTCATCGTCCCTGTTTTTTGTGATTCATCTGCATTGTTCGATTGGGGACAATCAACTGCATTTCCCCCGTTGCTGGTGTGTAGGAATTGACAATGAATTCGAGTTCTCTCTCTTGCTCAGAGCGATACCTGGGGTCATTATCATTTAAGTGTAATCCCAATGAAACGATGCGATTATTTACTGTTGAAAAACTCACCACTAAATATCCACTGATAACGGGCCAGCCGGTTAATTGTTCTGATTTATTACCAGCAACTATTGCCAACCCTAAGCCTTCTGGAATTCCTGATTGAGCCATGATCTTACTGGCTTCGTTACGATCCAGGCCCGCTTTGATCGGCTGCCTCCTGCTTTGCTGTGGATTATTCTGCAGCGTTTTATGAGGCACCGTCATCTGTATTTCACCGGTTTCAGGTACATAGGAACTGACTTTAAAGATGAGGTCCTTTGTATGCTCAGTGCGCGTTTTGGGATCCTTGTCTTCGAAATATAACCACAGGGAGAGAATGCGATTGTTGACCGTTGAATAGACCGCCACAAGATGTCCGTTGATCACCGGCCATCCGGTCAATCTCTGTGTTTTTTCACGCGGAGAAATCGCCAGCGGCAATTTGTCGTACTCTCCTGTCTCGGACATGACTTTGATTGCTGTGTTAATATCCTGACCGATGAAGATCTTCGACGCAGAAACGGCTTGCACCTGCTTCTGGCTGCCATACAGTGAAAGCGCCATCATAAAGACCAGAATAAAGGTTACAGACAGGACTGATGTTGATTTCATGATACCGACCCCCAAATGTTCATTTTATTCAGCATTCTTCTGGTACAAGAGCGCGTAATTGTATTCGAAGGGATTTTCTACCACCGTGGAAAACCACGTTAACGGCACATTATACTGCTCCGGAAGGAAAATCTTCAGCTGCTCGAAGGCGGTGTGCTTTTCTAAAATCTCGAAACAGCCCTCGGGAGTGGTAAACTGCAGTGCCACTTCATCGTACGAGAAAAAATCCAGTTTACAGACTTCAATTATCGTGACTTCAGACCAGCAGAAAACCTGGGTCTCAATGTCATCGTTTATTTTACGTACGATACCAGCTTGATTGATCAGATAGTCCGTGACGTTATTCTGACGTGAAAACAGCTTGACGAATTTCTGATAGAGTCGTTGTTTCATGTAATTGCTGAATTTATTTTATGGGAGCAGGCTGACATCAGGCAAAGGAGTTAATTCTACTGATTACTGTCTGCTTCCTTTTTCTGATGATTATTGTTTCCTCGATTACGTTTCTTCATCAAGACCTCCGGAGGGATGTTCAGCCTGGTAAAGACATCTTCGGGCAGTTGTGGGTTCAGTTCGATGCTTTCCACTTCATAGTCGTTGCGCCATGAGGTGACCTGGATTAATTCACGTCTGAGAATGTTCGAATCGTAACGCTCGATGAATGTCTTCCTGGGGAACCAGACTCCTTCCCGGACTTCCTGCCAGGTTTCGACGCGGGATTCTGAGCAGGGAAGTTCCTTTGACTGGCGGTAGGAATAATGCAGTTTGCGTATTGGAATCAGGTTGCGGTCTTGTGCCAGCCAGAGGTCGTTTCGAGAGCGGGGCTTTCCGTTCGCGTCGAACGTTTCGATGCGGACAGTTGTGCAATCCAACCCCTGTAACCTCTCCCTGCCGGTAATCTGAATTCGGGTTGTGAACCGAAAATTGGATTTCGACTCTCCGGTGTATTCACGAATGGCCTCTCTGCCTGCGAGATAAACTGAGAGGGGAACACGGGGACCGGCTGGCTCAAATAAAAACATATGCGGACGGGCCAGATCGGTCAGTCCGGGAGATTGATCGGAGATCATTCCATCTTGTTCGAGACGCGGCGGTTCTGTTGCGCCCTGGTTGCGCAACTTATCTTCCATAAAGTACTGGTAAGACGTTCCGTCGAAAACAGAAGTGATTGTTCTCGTGCCGGTGCGAATCTGAAACGGCCGTGTTTCCTCTTTGACTGTTCTAGAAGCGGAGTCACGAAAGCCTTCTTTAAGCCAGCCTAAACCACCGGTAAGGTGTTTTACAAAATCTCCGCTGGTCTGTGTACGCTCAGCGAACTTTTCACCCTGTACTGTCAGTGCGATCGTGGACTGGCGTTTCACTTTAATGGAATCGTCATGTAGAAACCAGCCGGCATGAGCGACTTCAGAACAGGTCAGTTGGAGCCGCAGATTCTGGTATAGAGTCTCATTTTGTGCTACTGCCCGTATCAGCTTCTGCAACTCAGCAGAGCATGCGTCTTGTTTCTGTTCGCCTTGCGCAGAGACAGGGATCAAAGCAATAACCAGCAACAAGGTCATAAACCGTAAAGAGTAAGAGAATTGGCTCAGCAAAGTATTTGTCAGCAGCATGCAAATGCTCCGTTTCTGACTGGCTATCCGAAAAAATGTAAGTGACTTCCCTGAGTACTATACTAATGGATAATCTGATGCTGTGGAAATATAAAATGCGGAATCACTCAAGATCGACAGAATGAAAATTCCTGTTCAGAGAGTCTCAGTTCTCACCGTATTTCATTCGTCCTCTTCGATGACCAGCAGCTCAAGAAATGCCTGAAAGTGTTCTGCCACGAAATATTCTTCGCTAGAACCATCTATTCCCAACTCTTCCAGCTGGATCTGGTAGTCCTGATTTACAACAATCGCAGGCGTATCGCATTCCACATCATACGCCACTATCCAGCGTTTGCCGACTTTGAAGGGGCGGCCGAAAAACTGAAATGATTCGACGGGGGCAAACAGAGGCTCGAAATCCAGCAGCAGAGGCGCGGGAAGTTTGATGCCGAAGCTGTTATAAGAGTTTTTGTCCGGAAACTGTGTTGCGTAAAACTGCTGAGCGGCATTGCTGCTGAGCGGACCAAAGACCTCTTCAAAGTCCAGCGGTTTGCGTTTGAACCAGTTCCAGAAAACCATGGCAGTAGTCTCACTCACTTGTGATCAGTTTTAGAAGGGCTTCTGCAGAGTTTGCAGGTCTGAAGTCAATTCGAACTGGTTCCAGGCTCTTTCTCATCGTCTTCAATTTGATTCCTGCTCTGCAGCCAGCGGGCGATGCTCCAGCAGAGAAGAGCCCAGCTGAGTCCCGCGATCCAGCCGGCGATGACGTCGGTCGGGTAATGCACGCCCAGGTAGATGCGACTCAGGCCGACCAGAATCGTCAGCAGAATCGCCACACTCAGCACGTAAACTTTCAATATGGTTCGGGGAATGACTGATGCCAATAGTGCCCCCAGGGTGAGATAAATGACTGCCGACAGCATCGAGTGGCCGCTGGGGAAACTGCTGGTGTAGACGTGGGACAGATGAGGTACGACATCGGGCCGCGGTCGGCTGATAAAATGCTTGAGCAGCGTACTGAGCAGCAATCCTCCCAGGGCAGCTGCCAGCAAAAGTGCGATCACGCGCGGCTTCTTTTCAATCCAGAGATACCCCGCCACGATCACAGTAAAAAACACCAGTGCCGCCACACCGCCAAAAGCGGTCAGGTCGCGACCCATTTCCTGTACCCAGGCCGATCCGAGCGGAGTTGCCGGGTCATCTGCTTGGCGCAGCGACCGGATGACCCACTTGTCAAAGGCCTGCGTTTCCTGCTCGAGTACTTCATCGGCGATTTCGATAAAGGCCCAGGTGGATACGGCAAAACCCAGGCAGACCACCAGCAGCAGGGGTTCTCGACTTTTTAACCAGGTCCATGTTCGTCGGAGGAATTCCAGAATTTGTCGTTGCATTGTTCTGACTTCAATAGTGGAATGTCATTTTAAAATTTGGGTTGATCAATATCACGAGAGTGCGACAACGGAGCACGTGAACAACACACCCAACCTTCAATTTCCAGCTTGACAAAGCCTGGAGGATTGCAGGCTGGAGCCCGTATGGTTCACTCGACTTACCGTGAATGGTTATCTTACAGGAAATCGATTAAACTATGAACAATGAAACCGGAAAAGCATCATCCCAACGACGTTGAACGACCTCCGTCCCGAATCCTGCGCGACCTGCACTGGGCCATTACCAGCCCCGCGCTCATTTTCTCCTCCCCTCAAGTCCTCAGCCTGGTTGAGGAACTGGATCTCTCGTTGATCGATGTGGAAGAACTGCAGGAATTCATAACGCCGTATTCCCGTTATCGTGTGGGAGAGTACTTTGAAGGACTGGTCTTATACTGGCTGGAGCGGATTCGCAAATTAAAAATCATCGCGCAACATCAACAGTTGTTTGTTGAAAACCAGACCGTTGGGGAAATCGATTTTCTGTTTGAAGATGCAGCAGGCGAGCTCAATCACTGGGAGACCGCGGTCAAGTTTTATCTGTATTATCCGCATGAGAATCAAACCGGCAGTTCTTTCATCGGGCCGAATGCCAAAGACACCTTTGAAAGGAAGCGACGGCGGCTGTTCGAACATCAGCTGCCATTGAGCAAAACCCACTTTCCTGATGTGGCGCATCGTGTCGCGTTTGTCAAAGGCATCATTTTTTATCCTCCCCACCACACGCCGCCATCACAACTCCCGGGAAAACTTTCATCAACTCACCTGACAGGCCTCTGGCTGTATCATTCTGAATTAGACTGGCTCGAACAGCATTCTGGCGCGACTGTTTACCAGATCCGGGAAAAACCGGACTGGCTCTCCCCTGCAGTCTGCGAGCCAGGTGCGGAGAAGTTATTGACCTTCTCTGAGTTGAAGCAAACTCTGGCTGCCCATTTCCAGGAAGGCGACCGACCGCTGATGATCAGTGCCCTGAAGCGGGACGAGACGGATTGTCAGGAGATCAAGCGTCTATTCGTCGTAGCTGAGAACTGGCCTGAGTGAGTGTCTTTCAGACAGGCGCCATGAAACGAAAGGGTTCTGCCGGCTGGAACTGGTCGGTCTGATCGCCGCTGAGATCGTAGTTGCCAACCAGTGTCAGTTTTCGTGTGCCTGAATCGGGACTGAAATCGATCTGTTTGAGATCAACCCAGACCAGACCCGGGCTGGCGGTGTCTTCATAGAAATAGATTTTGTGTTTCTGGTCACTGACCGTACGCCAGATGGTGGAAGAGATATTCGGCTGATCGGGAGTACTGATTCCGCGGGGCACACTCACATTTCGCATCACGCTGAACACACTGGCGGCCGCCTCACGGGGATTGGCTGACTGCGCACAGGCATTGATATAAAAAGAGGCCCGGGCAAAGCGATCTGCGGCCCGGTTGGTGCCCGGCAACATCACCGTGCCCCCAATCTGCTGCCAGTACTTGTTCAAAGCGATCTGTTCATCGAAAACGGGTGAGTTCGTCATGACCTGGTACTGACGACCATGATGGATCTTTAACTCTCCCCCCACATATTCAAAAATGGCCGAGTCACCTGAGGGGTCAGAAAGCGAAAGATGGACCGTTCCCGCGGCGCCATTGGGAGCCACCACCGTCACAATCCGGAAGGTTTCTTTGCGCAGTTCAGTGACGGCTTCTTCGACCGTTGCAAACTGGTCGAGCACATACTGCGCCCAGGCGGAAATCACGATCGCGGGCCGCGGATCATCGTCGGCGGGATATTCTGATTCCACCAGGTAGAGCAGATTGGCCACCAGACCGGCTTCATTCATGCCATCCGCAGTTCCTCCTTCGTAAAGAGAAGCGACCACGGAGCCATATTGACTGGTCCAACTCAGCGAGGCATCTCCCAACCCCCCGTCGCGGGACATCCCCCGCGGAAAAATCCAGAGATTGCTCTGCAGATCTTCTTTCCAGTCCATGGTTCGACCAGTCACAGTCTCCCCTTCTGGTCCCAGGTAAACCGCCCGTGTGCACATAATCTGCTTCCTTTTCTGAGGCTGGTTCCCTTACTGGAATACCAGCTGAATTATAACAATTGTCGCAAGAAGTAACTTGCTGTATTAACAAGCTGTATCTCAACATTATAGCTTCTTCACATGCTGTTGTCAGATCTGGAACGAACTTGGTTCAGGTTGCTTAAGCTTCTTCCGTGAAAAATATTTAATCAAGAATCTCTGAAGGTACGTTAAATACTGACAGGAGTTCGAATAGATAATGCAGTGAAGCTGATCGAGTATCCTTGGGAATTCTGTCTGCTTTTTCTGTTTCAGGAGCGAACAAAACCTCAGTCCCGACTAAAATGAGTGTTCCCCGACAAAACTCGTTTAGGATATTTCTATAACAGGATTTAAATAAAGGTACTCATGATGTCATTTCAACGTTCTTTCTTTTCGCTGCTTTGTCTGCTTGCTCCCCTCTCAGTTTTCGCAGGAGCACCAGTAGCCATTCCCGCTGATTACTTTCAGCAGACGCTGTTCAAGGACGATTTCTCAGAGACAGAGCTGGGCAAACAGTGGACGCTTTATAAAAGCTCGTCATTGATTAAGGATGGCGTGCTGCAGGGAGTGGAACTCAAGGATGGCGGTCACGCCGCCGTGCATCAGTTGAAGACGGAACCTTACAGCGATGTGGAGTTGACCGTCGATCTCAAGTTTGCCGGCTCTCCTTCCACCAATCTCACATTCAACCAGCACAAGTTCAAAGGCTCGCACGCGGGGCACCTCTGTCGCGTGGTGGTTTCGCCAACGAAGATCATCCTGCGTGACGGCAAGACCGGCGTCTTCAATAATGAGATCTGCAAAAAACGCCAGTCCAAAGAAAAGTTGACACCGGAAGAACAGGCGATCCTGAAAAAGACGCAGGCCGTATTTCCGGTCAAACTGGAAAAAAACAAATGGTATACGGTCACCGTGCGTATCAAGGGAGATCTGATGCAGGCCTTCATCGATGGCAGGCTGATCGGTTCGCTGCAGTCGCCCGGCATCGCGCATGCGACCAAAGACAAGATAGGTCTGGTCACGCCGAAAGAGTCAATTCATTATGATAATGTGATTGTCAAAGTGCCTTGATTTCTACAGAATGTCGAGCGATGAATGCAACCCGTCTCTTCGGTATTCTGGCGATCCTGTATGGACTCTGCATGTCAGTCTTTGCTTATGCAGGGACTCTTTCCTGGTTTCAGTTTACCCATGCTGTATCAACACTGTTCACCTCCTTGCTCGGGGCATTTTTCTTTGTCTATCCATTTATGAGTACCTGGCAGGAATTTGGTTTGAACTATGTAGACAAAGACGAAGACCCTTTTTCTCCCAGTGGTGACTACCATCGGCGACTTATGAATGCGTGTCGTATGTATCCCGCCTGCTGGTATCTTCCCGTGATATTTATGTTTGGCACGTTCATCGCTTTTTTTGTGATTTCAGATCAGATCCAACCCATTTATTCGGTCATCGCTGCAATGGCTTTTCTCAGTGGTCTCTGGTTTGTTTTCGTTTATCCGACGGCCAGAAAGCTGTTCGGCTGAATTATCATTGAGAACTGAATCGCAGTTTTATTACCGGGGCTTTTGCTTTCCTCTTATCTGCACCGCAGGCAGTGGGGGGGCTCCTGAATTGCGGGGCAGCGAACTGCACGGTTGAGCTGAGTTATGGTTTACTTTTCAGATCAAACTTAAGTTCATTGCTGTCATTCGCGCTGATTTCAGCTTCCAGTGTGGTCTGTGTGTTATATTGCGCGGGAATATATTGTTCCAGCGCCGGGACGGGAGGACCGCCACTGGGGCCAGGTTCCATTTTTGTTTTTGATTCCCGCGTCGCCGTAATTTCTACTTTTTTCTTACCGGGTGTCATGACGGTAGAGAAACTGCCGTCTTCAACCCGGGTGCCATAGCTCTTACCGACTCCCTCTGCGTCGAGAAAAACCATGGCTCCTTCTGAGACCGGTTCTCCGTCTAAAGTCACTGTTCCGTTTACTTCGTACGTGACCGGTGCATCCCCGGCCGGACTTCCACAACCGTCTGCCAGCATCATTACGCAACATACAAAACAGAGTTTACTCAGGTATTTCATCGTTCACATTTTCTTGAACAGGGAATCATCTGCATCTTGTTGATGTCAGACTCTTTGATTGATGACAGGTGGAACAGGTTATTACTCTGAATCGGGCATCCTTAAAACTCACCCAGCACATTTCCGTCTGCAATACTGCCTAGATTGCGAAATGTGGGGGTATCGATATTTTCCGAGATAAAACGGACTGCTCCGTCTCCCAGCACAACGTGGACGCCCCCCACGTGATAACTGCGGGCGAAATTATATTGCTGACCTGCCGTGGTATTATTTGTGCAGGGGGCATTCGCCAATGTTGTTGTTTTGCAACTGTAATTCACATCAGCCACAGTCGTATTCGGAGGTTCCACTGCAGTAAATCCACAAGAGCCCCAGTAGCAGGCGCCCCAGTAGCCACCAATTTCACCATATTTGGTTGTCGTCGTATTTGGACGTACGATTCCTTCACTGGCCAGTATGGAATTGGACGAACCGTCTAAAATATCCCGGAGTTTTGTTTTCGAATTGTAGTAGAACATGCCGTCTGTAACGTTGAGAGTGATGCCGGTACGCTGGGTTCCGCTATAGCAGACGCCGTAGCTGCCTTGAAAGGAACCGACGGCTCCGCCGACACTGCGGCCGGGAACACCCGGATTAGAAGGACACATCATTGTCGGTACAACCGCCGTATAAATGGCTGCAAAGCCGGGCCGACTGATATATTCGTTGGCCGAGGTATCCGGAACCGCAACGAATTTGTTATAGAGTGAGGCCTGATCCACAAAGGGCAGGATCATGTGAAACCAGCTGGTCCGTTTCTTGTTATTTCCAAGGCGGTAAGCGAAAGGAAACACTTGATGCGTATCATGATAATTATGCATCGCCAGACCGATCTGCTTCAAATTGTTTTTGCAGGTACTCCGTCGGGCTGCTTCACGTGCCTGCTGGACAGCCGGCAATAATAAGGCGATCAAAATCGCGATAATCGCAATGACGACCAATAATTCAATCAGAGTAAATCCTGCTTTGCGGCTCGACAGTTTCATTGTCTCTCCTTTCGATCAATCCTGTTTACTGTGTCATGATTGAAGCTGCTTTTCACAATAGTAAAATTTATTATTTCAAACGATATACTTTCGTCAGTTTAAAAATGATTTCAGTCCTGAAGCAGTTTTTGATCGTAATAACGCAGCGTAATATCGCGGCCAATGCGCAGATGATTACTGAGAGACTGTCGGCTCTGTTCCGGATCCCGGTTTTTAATTGCCGCCAGAATTTCTTCGTGCTCATCACAGATGCGATGCACTACTTTAGCGGAATAAGTACGGACACTGATATCCCAGACCTGCTCAAGCACCCGATTGCTCTGCATCAGATCCAGTAACAGTTTGTTCCCAGTCGCCCGCATGATTGTCAGATGAAACTGAGAATCGGCTTCGCTGAGTCGGGGAAATGATGTCCCACGTTCCAGACACGCATCTGCTTCCTCCAGATCTTTCGCCATGCTGCGAATGGTGGCACAGGACTCTTCCATGAGCTGCAATGATTGCAGGTCGAGTTGGCTGACGACGGTTTCCAAAGCACCAATTTCAAGCCACTCACGAACCTGGTACAGATTTTCAATTTCTTCTCGCGTCGGCCGTGGTACGAACACCCCTAATCCGGCTTTTTGCACCAGCAACCGTTCCGAAATAAGGCGGTTCATCGCTTCGCGGATGGGGGCGCGGCTGATTCCCAGAGTCTTCGACAAGACAAAATCAGAAATCCGCGTTCCCTGTGGGTCAACGCCGGTGAGCAGACGTTCGCGAATCGCCCGATAGGCCTTGGCTTGCAGAGTTTCGTGCATCTGGACAATCACTTTCAGGACGAACTATGAGTTTGATTACAGACTGTCGACACTGTCGACAATATCGAAGTAAAGGCATAAGTCAATAATATTTATGGGAATATGGATATCTCGATTCTCAGGAAACCGGCTTGAGACCTCGGATGAGGCTGCGGTAAAACGTTATTAAGTGAGGTGTACGCATGAATTTAGGGCTCCACTCAACGGGCTTTTGCCTGGGGCCGAATTGAACTGAAAAACTGCTGTAAAAATAATTCGTTTTGTGTCGATCGGCCAGAGCTTGAATCGACTACAGGGTAGAACACACAGTTTATATCCTGTCGTTAAGGAACATCTGATGAAATACGACGATGCCTGTTCCTGCCAGAATGCTCACCTGCCGTCTTTGGATAAAGCTTCTGCGGCAAAGCACCCGAGACACGAATCGTGGTATCGCCAGGGGCTAGCTTCGCTGCTGTCGACCCTGGTTCTGATCCTGATGCCGAAATGCCCGGTATGTGTGGCTGCCTGGGTGACGTTCTTTACGGGAGTCGGACTCTCACTGACCGTCGCGGCGTGGCTCAGACTGTTCCTGATGGCGATAAGCTGTGTGGTGCTGACGTTGTTTGTGATCGTGCGGCTGAAGCATGTTCTCTCTGCGCGATCTCTGACTGGCAGAGTAACTTTCCCTTACCGAAAAAATTCATAACCCAGGAGAAACGAAAATGAGTATCGAAAACGCTGTCGCCCATCCCGAGATCGTGACACAGGAACAGTGGCTGAGCGAACGACTCGATCTGTTAACCACCGAAAAGAAACTGACGCAGCAACTCGATCGTGTGAATGCGCTGCGGCGTAAGCTGCCGATGGTCAAGCTGACGAAAGATTATCAGTTCGACGGACCCGACGGCAGACAGAGTCTGCTGGACCTGTTCGAGGGACGTCGCCAGCTGATAATCTATCACTTCATGTTTGATCCCGCATGGGAAAAAGGCTGTTCAGGCTGTACGGGGCTGATCAATGCGATGGGGGACCTGTCGATGCTCAACGCGCGCGATACGATCTTCGCGATGATCTCACGGGCACCGCTGGCAAAACTGTTGAAGATGAAAGCCGATCAAGGCTGGGAGCGGACCTGGGTTTCGTCCTTCGACAGTGATTTCAACTATGACTTTCATGTCACCCTCGATGAAAAGGTCACGCCGCCTCAGTACAATTTTCGTTCCAAAGCGGAACTGCAGCAGCGCAAAAACGACGAACCTTATTTCCTGTCGGGCGAAATGCACGGCATGAGTGTATTCTTCAGGTTGGGTGATGAAATCTATCACACCTATTCCACCTATGCCCGGGGCTGTGAAGGCCTGACGAATGCCTACAGCCTGCTGGATATCACGCCCTTCGGTCGCCAGGAAGACTTCGAAGAATCCCCCGTCGGCTGGCCACAGAAACCGACGTATGGTTAACGGAGGGTCATGTTGCAGACCAGGAATGTGAGCGAGCCGGTCAGACTTCAGTCGCAGGACGAGTCGCCGGCTTCCCATTCCTGCACTGACTGCTTCGCATCCTCCAGGTCTTTCTGGTGGTCTCTCCGGTACATCAGAAAAAGTCTCCAGTAGAAGCCGGAGGTCCAGATAAAGACGATTGTCCAGCCAACACTGATTCCGGCGGGAGCAGGTAGCAGTTCAAATCTGAAGGGAAGATAAATGATGACCCATACTACTGACCAGAGTCCAAAGAAATAAAATGTCTCATTGAAGTATTTGTTTTCACTTACCGAAACAGGAATGCCTTCCTCAGGAATTGTGTAACGGACAAACCAGCCACACAGTGGCAGAACCGGTAACAGTAAATATTTCATTTGTTGTAGATGCCAGGCTGTCAGTACACTGATCAGAGCTGTAATGGTGGTAAAGACGATGGTTAATTTGTCCCAGCGCTTCCGGGTATGTAGGAAATCATCAGGTCGAGGTGTTCGTGGTTTATTTGTGTCCCGGTTTCTCAGTGGCAGCGCGATCTGATGGCAGAACAGGGGCCAGTTCTCCTGCCTGCATTCCGGGAAATGGTCTCGGAAATATTGAATCAGCCAGAGTCGCTCTTTATTTTCAAAATAGTACAAGTTAATAGAACCGGTTTGGGCGGGGGTCTGGACTTTGATCAGTCCATGGGAATACAGGCTCCATTGGATCGTTTCAATCTCGGACAGTTTTAGTTCGCGACTGGAAAAAACGCCCTGCAGTAGCAGATTACCACCGTGAAAGGTGACTGAGACATATTTCGAGACCAGAATATCCCAGAGGATGATGCTCAGTAGTAACCCCCAAAGCGAACCAATAAAGAGGAGGGTATAGATTCGATTTTCAACCGGAGCGATAAGCCACATTAGGTAAATAAAACCCAAGCCGATTATGCCAAAAACGATCAGTGAGATCATGGCACCGTTTTGCTCCTTTGTTCCCCGGCGAAAGACTCTTACGGTATTTTCCGGTTCTGAATTCACTGTTGAAACAGCTGGAGATCCATGCATGATGATTCGTGACTCTGTTCAAGTAAGCAGACAAGGGGAGCTTCAATAAAGCAAACGGATCAAGGGGAGACAGGATCAATCAAATTTGCTGAAAGGAAGCGTTTCCTGGTAATAATGATCCCCGTACCTGCCGGGGTCATTTCACATTCCAGCCCCCGGCAAACAGGAGGATCAGCACGTAGCCCCAGATGGGAGCCGAGACCAGGACCACGCCACTGACGAGGATGAGTGAGACCGCAATTTTCATCGAGCGATGCCTGCGATAAGCCCAGAAGATTCCGATTCCCCAGATGACAATGAACAGCAGAGGCAGCAGCCGAAACAGGTTTCCCATGAAGCGGCCCTGGGGAAACAGAGGCATCAGCAGATAAGGGAGAACAAATATCACGAACGCCCCGCAGGCAAGTGTTGCCAGTAGTAATATCACTGACCAGGCTGCTACAATCTGCCAGGGAAACGCGGTGCCGTTGATTGAGGTTTCACTCCGACCTGTCTGTTCTGATTCATTCATCGAGAGCCCTTTGCGAATGTGTTAAGGGATTATAACAGAAAGTTCAAAGGCACAAGACCAGAAAATGGTGTTTGAAATTGAAGGGATTGATGGCATGTTTCTGCTTCAGCAGCCGACGGCAAAACAGATTGACGAATTCATCGCGATACAGGCACAGCAGGAGTTGAGCTACGCATCGCGCGGAGCGACGCACACGCAAACGCCTCCCGACGGCTTTCAGGTCGATCACAACCGGATCTGCCTGGGGCAGGGCAGGGTACTTTATGAGCAGGCGAAGCGGGCGCTTCAGGACTGGCAGCACTTTCGTCTGAACTGGGTCAGCCTGCATCGTCAAGCGGCGGTACCCGAGTCGGGACAGACCGTGGCGATCCTCGCGCACGCGCTGGGTTTGTGGATTCTCAATGCGTGTCAGGTGGTGTATGTGCTGGAAGAAACCGAACCCGTTCAACGGTATGCCTTCGCCTACGGTACACTGCCCGAGCATGCGGAGTGTGGTGAAGAACGCTTTCAGGTGGAATGGCAGGCCGACGATGATTCGGTCTGGTACGATCTCTATGCTTTCTCACGACCACAGCAACTGTTATCGAAAATTACCTACCCTTACGTGCGTCACAAACAGAAACAGTTTGCCCGTGACTCACTGCAGGCGATGCAGAGAGCCGTTGCAATACATGAGAAATAACTCCTCGTCTGTTCGAAATTTCGTGTGTACTTGAGAGTGTACTCGATAATAAGCCACCCGGGCTGGCAGACGTCGCCGGTGATCTTGAGAATCTCCTCCATTGAAGTATCAATACAGGATTGCAGTTTAAGAAAAGTGCCGGGAATCAATATCAGACAGGCTAAGCAGACTGCTGTTCTCGATCTCGGAATTCGAGGAGACAGTCGCCCCAAGGAGTGACACCATTTAAAGTCTTAATCGATTCCCGGCACAGCGATGAGGACCATCAGCACACGTTTATGATGTGGGTTCTTTCGTGCGAGTCGCTGTCGGGTTCAGTCTGCCTTTGATCTTAAACAGGGCCGCCTTCTGCTCGTCGCTATCGATGATCCCGTCTCGGTTGGTATCGAGTGTGCGGAACAGTCGCTGCAGAGAACGGGGCACTTCGTCTGGACTGACAAAGCTGTCCAGATTGGTATCCAGGCGTTCGAAGATCTCCTCATTGAGACCCAGTCCATTGACATCGGCACGGCCGCTGAGCATTTTGGTGCGATCGATGACCGCCAGTTGTTCCATGCGGTTTAAGACGCCGTCTCCATTCGCATCGGCGTCTTTCACGCGTGACCGCATTTTCGCAGGGATTTCACTGCCGCCAATCATGCCATCCCGGTTCAGGTCCATACTCAGCATCATCTGGGTAACCAGGTCGGTTGTGTCTGTGTTATCTGTCTGCGTGCCTCCCATTCCGCCGCCACGCCTCATACCGCCACCTCCCTGCATGCCACCCATCTGTGTTCCCCCACCTCCCTGCTGACACTGACCGCCTCCGCCACCCTGCGGACCCATCTGTTGGCCTCCGCCTCCTCCACCACCACGTGGTCCACCTCCGCCGCCACCGCGGCCTCCACCCCCGCCGCGCTGGGCAAAAGCATCCGTGGCAAACATCGAAATCGCCAGAATTGTGAGCAACATGCTGAAGTTTCGCATACGTAAAATCCCCCTATCGGACAACAAGTGTCAAACTAAAAAATACAGTTGGCCCGATACTGCAGTCGATTGCTCGCTTGATAGTGTCAGCTGCTGGAAACTGAGGTTTCCAAAAACGAATGTTCTTAAGACAGGATACAATTTAAGGGTTCGTGATCTGACTTGTATGTCATGGTATAATCGCACTTGAGGAGAGTGAATTCTGAAACGGAATATCAGGACTTCCTCTCCCACTCTTTAAAACGAAAATCGGAGCCGGGTTGCTACCAGTGATTTGCAAAAAAAGTAAAACAAAAGCAGTGATCACCTGATGAATTCCATTCTGACGGCTCATTTTACGGTGGATGTGTTATAATGGACGCAAAGCAGAAATGATCAGTTGCATGAAGAAACGTTAATATGATTGTCCTGAGAAACAGAAACTGGAATCGTGACTACCGGGAGATCGTCATCGACAGTATTTTTGATTCGTTTCCCCCGGACACTCATTTTGCAGACTGTGATGGCGACCAGTTAGTGCAGGCCCGGGGAGATAATTATGACGAAATCATACGTGACTTTTCCGGAAAAAGCTGGGATCAACTGGACCACGGTCTGATTTCATTTCACCATGAAGCGCCCCTGTTTATGTCCTCTTTCGGTTTCCTGAAATTTCTCCCGGCGTTCCTGGTTGATCTGTTTGAAGAACCAACGCAAGTCGTGAATTCCGTCTGGAACCGACTGCTGGAACTGGAACACGAGGATACCGTCAACCCACAAAACAACGAGTTAAACAACATACAGAGAGTCTGCTGCATCCTGGCATTTGTCAGGGTCACTGATTTTCCCCTCGACACCCGGATGCCCGAACGCACGCCGGCTGAATATTATTACGATCCCCGGGCGGAGTCGGTATTTAACGTGGTGACCCTGGGGCTGAATCCCGAACGGGTTCTCGCCATCCGATCACAAATCGAAGAGATTAATGACGCTTTTATCGGGTATCGCTGGGACAGCGGATAGGTTTCGTTTCGCGCGTTCTCAGAGCGCGAGTGTTACCTGAAAGGAATCGCTTCTTCTGCTTCACAGACCGGTTCACTTCACGCGGACCGTCACCTGCAGTTTCTTTTGCACAGGACTCAGGCAGCGGAATTCATCGCAGGCCTGGTATTGTACCTGACAGCTTACGTCATATTCACCGGGAGTGACTTCCGGGGCGACCTGAATTATTTGTCGGAATTCGACCTGACCTGAATACACAGGATGACTGTCTGCACCCAGCGACCGTCCCGTGGGAGGCGCCTGCCAGTCAGCCTCTTGTTGAAATCCATCAGGCAGTTCCAGTTTGATTTGAGTGGCGACATTTGCGGGCTGTGCATTCAGATCACGGATTTCCCACAAGGGGGCAATGACGAATTTCACCGTCAGCGGGAAGCTCATTCCTGGTTTCACTTCTTCGGCGGGAAGCTCCAGCAGGACCGAGACCTGCTCTCCCTCGGCCCGATCGACTGCTTTCAACGCGGTCTCCTGCCGGCTCTCTGCGGGAAAACCGGTTTCCACTTCGGGTTGATGTGCTGTGCTGCTGTTTTCAGGAATCGTTTCCCGGTCTGCTGTCTGTTCACAGCCTGAAACTGACAACAGAGCGCATGACAGGCAAAGCTGCCACAAAATGCGCCTGTTGCAGGCAGACGGGTATTGTTTCAAAGACAGATTGCTCATTATTTCCTGAAATACAACCAGACGTAACCATGCGATTTTGCCAGGTCGAAACTGCGGTCTCCCTTGCCGCGCGTACTTGCCAGGAAGGGGCGCATCTGTTTTGCGAATTCCGCGTCGTGTTTCTCGAACGCTTTGGCTTCGGGACTCTCTTTGAGGGCTTTGTAGGCTTCTGACCATTCTTTATTTGCTTTCTCGCTAAAGATTTCATCACCCGGATAGCGTTTTTTGAAATCTTCCCGCAGGGCAGTCATTTTATCGCCATACGCTTTGCCAAGTTTTTCTGATTCTGACAGCAAGGTTTCAACCTGTTGTTTCTCCTGCTTTGTCAGGTCGTCACGAAAATCGTAAGTCGTGTTGAAATCGCCGAGAATGAGATCCAGCTTACCATCCTGATTATAGTCGACCACATCGATCTGGGAACGAATGCCGGGAACCATGGTATCTTCATCCCAGATCACCTGCTTATAGCCGTTTCCTTCATGTTTGGGGATGAGAACCACTCCCTCAGAAAATTGAGGTGCGGTTTTCGAGCCGGTATTCCGGAACCAGGTGACGCTCCCCTCATCACTGCCCGCCAGGATGTCCCACAGTCCGTCCTGGTCCCAGTCAGCGATTACCGGGCAGCAGTGTTTTTCCACTTCCAGGGGTTTTCCGCCGGCGTCGACGGTCTGATTCTCATCCGCAAAGGCATACTTCTTTGCGTCCCCTTCATTGATCCGCAGTTTCAGGTGGCCATCAAAGCAGCCAATTAATAGGTCGAAATCGCCATCCGCGTCCCAGTCCACCGGAGTATAAAAACTGCCAAATGACTGGTAGTTCTGCTGTTGTTTGACACTGCTGCGGACGGGGACGCCCGCTTTGTCTTTGAGTTCGATGGGAGCGGCGAATTTGTGATCGGGCAGCCCGCGAAAATAGAAGCAGGTACCTGGATCATAAGAACTGCTGATGAAATCCCGGATGCCATCTCCGTCCAGATCGACGAACCGGGGTTGTCCACCCACGCAACAGTAAATGTTGACTTTCGCATCCTTGCCATCCGCCTGAACTTTGCCGATATCCATATAAACCGGGGCATCACTGCGGCCCACATTCTTATAGAACTGAAACGTGCCGCTGAAATCGCCAACGATCAAATCAGCCAGATCATCGCCGTCCAGATCTTCAATGCAGGGACTGCTGTGTCCCCATGCGGCGCCGGTATCAATGATTTTTCCCTCCGCCTGGAGTCGAACCGGTTTTTCGAACAGTTCATCTGCCAGGGTGGGATCAGCAGTGAACAGGTAGAAACAGAAGGCACACAACGAAAGCAGGCGGTGGAAAGTCATCGAAAATCCTCGCAGATGGTTTAGATGAAATTTCGGTTGTTCAGAATCCTCTCACAAAAAAAGAGAGAGCGTGTGCCTGCCGTTTTGTCTGGATATTTTTAAAAAATCATTTCGATTAGAAAAAATGGTTTGAATCAGCTGCTTTCAAGGCTACTGCAGTTGATTCACCAGATCAACGGCGATTCAGGAATTCTATCTAATTATATTCAATGGGCGAAACGCCGATTCTGGTTTCATGTCACCGCGCGAATTCCGTTCTGAGTTCCCACTGCGATGCAGGAAGAGTATGATAGATAAGCTTTTGCGTATCATGTGGATTCTAAATCGGATTCTCGATCGAATGTGTCCCTTTATATCACTTCCAGGGAAGGGCCTGCTGTCATGATGAAACGAACTTCGCAGTGGTTTGTCCTGTTGTTATCCTGCCTGCTGGTGACCCAAGTCGCGTCTGCGGAACGACTGGTGCTGGTGAGCGCTTCCTATCAGAAAGACATCCTGGCGATCTGCGATGCGGATGGCAAAGTGCTCTGGTCTTATAAAACAGCAGGACCGAAGCAGGGGCACGCCGGCCATCACGATGTGCAGCTGCTGCCCAACGGAAATATTCTGTTTCACGACAGCTGGACCGGGCTCAAAGAGGTTACCCTCGATAAAAAAATCGTCTGGACTTACGATTCGGCGACTATGAACGGCAATACCGGTCAGCGCGTCGACGTGCATGCGTTTTCCCGACTTCCCAACGGAAACACCGTGATCGTGGAAAGTGGGGTGGGACGCATTATTGAAGTCGATCCCAACGGCAAGCTGGTGCATCAGTTCCCTCTCAAGAAGGGGGGGACGCAATCGACCCGCCTGATGCGGATGACACCTGCCGGCACATACCTGGTCTGTTCCGAACAGCCTGGCGTCGTGACCGAATACAATCGGAACGGCAAAGTGATCTGGGAATACCTGATCAAGACCCGCGTTTACGGTGCCATTCGACTTAAGAACGGCAACACACTCATCGCTTCCGGCAGTGGAAACAGTATTCGCGAGGTGAATCCCGAGAAAAAGACGGTCTGGGAGATTCAGGGCAAAGTGCCGGGCACGGAGATCGAGCTCAAATGGACCACCTGTCTGCAGCAACTCGACAATGGGAACATCGTGATCGGCAACTGTCACGCCGGCCCGGAAAATCCACAGATCATCGAACTGGATGACAACCGGAACGTCGTCTGGCAGTTTGACGAATTCAAGCTGGTCGGCAACGGCCTGGCCTGCTGGCAGATTCTGGATGAGACGCAATCCTCCCTGGTCCGTAAACTTCTGGAAGCATCAAAACCATGAGTATTCCCACCTACAACTCAATCCTGTTTGCTCTGCAGATTGGTGCGTTTGTCGCGATCTGTGTGATGATCGTCTCGTTTTTCGGGATGATCATTCAATGGACGACACCCCGCCGGGGCCGACATGTTCTGCGACTGCTGCTCTCACTGGGCATCATTGCCGGCTGCATCGTTGTGCAACAGAGCATATTCTGGGGGATGTTCATGCCGACGCTGCGAGAGCAGCAACTGGCAGAGCAGGCAGCGGGGCGTGAAAAACAACTTGATGAATCGTCAGTCCTGAAGGTGGGGGACCCGGCTCCTGAATTTACCCTGACAATGACGGACGACAAAGAGTTTTCGATGTCTGAAGCGCGCGGTGATGTGGTACTCATCAATTTCTTCGCAACCTGGTGTGGTCCCTGTCGCATGGAACTCCCACATATTCAACAGATCTGGGAAGAGCGAAAAGACAATCCCCGTTTTCGTCTGCTGGTCATCGGCCGAGAAGAAACGATGGAAACGGTAAAGCAGTTCTGTGAAGAGAACGGTTTCACCTTCCCCGCGGCCCCCGACCCGGACCGCGTGGTCTTTTCGATGTTTGCCCACGATTTGATTCCGCGGACGCTGGTCATTTCTCCGGAAGGAACCATCATCTTTTCCCAGGTCGGCTTTTCTGAACCCGATGTGGAGAAGCTCGAGGCACTGCTGGATGAGCAGCTTGCTGGTTTGCCTGTCCCAAAAGACCAGCCGATTGCAGAGTGAGTTGAACAGATCGCAATTTGAACTACTTAGATTTCTGCGCCGCGAGTGCTCTGTCGATTTGTTCGCTGATGATGTATTCCATAATCCGCAGGCTGACACGGCCCCCTCTTTCGGGGCACGAATTTCTCCACGCAGCCAGTGATGAAGTCTGTTCTAATAAGTCCCTGGTCAACCATTTTATTTACCATCAGCTCATTTACATTTCCCGGGTGCAGGAAGTCCGGAGTTGATGTCCGACTGATAGAAACTAAAAAATAAAAAATTTACAGATTTCGATTGACTCTCATGCAAAATGCATTAAGGTCTAATGCAGATTGAATGAAAGAGTGAGTTTATGCATATCTCGAAAATCAACAGGAGCGGAAAATGCCTGAAATTGATATTGATGTGACTGACACGGAATTGTCCGTACTGGAAATACTCTGGGCGCATCCGGAGGGAATTGCTGTGCGGGAGATCGTGCTGAAACTGTATGGTCGTCATGAACATTCCCTGCATGGCGGGGTGAAGAGTTTTCTCGATCGTCTGCTGGAGAAAGGCCTGGTGGCCGTTGATAAGAGTGGTTTTGCCCATCGCTTTTCCGCTGTTCTGGATCGACAGGAGTTCGTGGGACTGCAGTTAAAGAAGATGGCGGAAAGTCACTTTGGTGGTTCTCTCGCACCGATGCTGCTCTCACTGGTAGATCAGGTCAAACTGAGTGAAAAACAGCGTGCTTCGATCGAGAAAATCATCAAAAACATCAAAGATTAGTGAGGGTACCCATGAGTTATCTGATGTATTGTCTGCTCTGGAATCTGATGTTCGTAACCGTGGCGTCCGTGTTGATCTATCTGCTGGGATTCACTCGCGGTCTGCATGAACGACCGGCATTACGACATGCGCTCTGGCTGCTGGTATTATTAAAGTTCGTGACGCCACCGCTGTTAGCGGTTCCACTGCTCCCGGCTGTGCAGGCTGAACAGCCAATGCCGCACGTTGTACCTCAGGTGGCAGTAACAGATCGCGGGACAGAAACACCGATCCCTCCTTTTTCGGATCAATCTGCCGAGTTCTCAGTTCATCAAAGTACACGCACCAGAGACAGGAGTCTTACCGCTTCGGTGATTTCACAGATACTCGTTGGCCTGAGCTTGAGTGTGACGTTCATTATGGGAGGGCTGGCGGTGTTGCAATGGTCTCGTTTGAAAAAACTGTCAGCCCATTTTATTGAGCCAGAACATCGCCTCGCAGAAATGCTGAAACGCGTCTGCCAATCGTGCCATCTCTCGAAAACGCCAGAACTGGTTGTGGTCAACACGATCTGTTCTCCCATGTTGTGGGTGGGGTTCCATCGTACGACGATTATTCTGCCACAGGCATTTGCAGAAACTTTAAGTGAGGAACAGCTGCAACAGATTCTGGCGCATGAAATTGCACATCTGGTGCGTAAGGACTATCTCTCCAGTCTGCTGGCCTTTGGCGTGATCAGTCTGTTCTGGTGGAATCCGCTGGCCTGGCTCGCACGTCGAGAAATGTTTCTGGCAGCTGAAACCTGCTGTGATGCGTTTGCAATCGCCAGGACAACAGGCTCGCGCCAGTCATATGCCCGCACACTGCTGACCGCCGTTGACTTTACTGTTCGTGATCAGTCTGTGTTGCCCGTCTGGGGGACACAGTTTGTGGAATCCCGTACTTTGGAGAGGAGAATATCGATGATTGCCAGTTCACAAATCAAAACCGATTTAACACGTTCGCATCTGGGGGCAGTGGTCTGTCTTGGCCTGCTGGCTTTGCTGTTGGTCCCGGTTCAGGCCGATCAGGAGCCGCTACCTCTGAAGCAGGCACCAGCTGAACGGACCCAGATCGAGAAGCTGCAGGCAAACAGACAACAACAGAAAAATGAAGCCGTTCCCCTCAATACCCGATCAGATAATCAACCGACCATTCCAGATGTCAAGCTGATTTCATGGTCGGGTGCCGAAACATCCAGCAGAGCTTATTTCTTTCAAACAGCCCAGGCTGCAGTAGCATTTGCCGGACTGGTTGAAACATTTCAGCTGGCAGAGCAGTTCCAGGTGGAAATCTCGGA
Organism: uncultured Gimesia sp.; assembly: GCF_963972345.1. Lineage (NCBI taxonomy): Bacteria > Pseudomonadati > Planctomycetota > Planctomycetia > Planctomycetales > Planctomycetaceae > Gimesia > uncultured Gimesia sp. The sequence continues at coordinate 38,562 of NZ_CAXAVM010000007.1, forward strand.
TACAAAACCAATGCTGGCCGATCAGGATAAAAATTTATTTATCATGCCGGCAAACTATGCTAAACAACTGGGACTCGAAGGTGACACCTACGTATTGTTGCAAGGCACCCGCGCAGCGCACTTACAGCTGGAAGCAGTCAAGAGTGCACTACAGACGAAATGATAAACAGGCTGCCAGTGTGGGGCCTGATAGAGTTCAGCTTACGTCATACAGGGGAGATGAAAGATGGTTGTTCAAGATAGAGTCAGGTATCACCGGTTTCGACTAATGCACTTCGTTCTGGCCGTGGGGGGAACAGTTCTGCTGACAGGTCATCTGCAAGCCCAGGCGGACCGGGAATTAACAGCGGAAGAGAGTGCGAAGCCCGGGACGAGCGCTTACCACAAACCCGACATCTCAGATGCGAAACTTGTCGCCTGGGCAGTCGATAATTCAATCAGGGCTTATTACTTTGAGTCAGGTCAGCAGGCTGAGTCATTTACTGAAACGATCAAGGTGTTTCAGATTGCGACACCCTTTAAGCTGGTTTTTAGTGATATGGAACAGATGCTGGCCGACTATGACGCAAAGAAAATTGTGATGCCAACAAATTTCGCTGACCAGCTGGCGCGTAAAAATCAGGTCTTCGTATTACTGGATGGGACACGTAGACAACACGCTCAACTCGAATCGGTAATGCGAGCAGTGGGACGCCATTGAGGCACCTTTCACCAGACGCAGGAATCCAGTCACTGGAAAGCCGAATGCGGGAGCGTCGAGCAGACGGCTTTTCAGTTTTAGATGCCGTCACGGAATTCTAAGGTCAGTTCAGAACGACTCCCGAAGCATGCTGTCAATCTGACTCACCGTATTCCAGTTTCTGGCAGTGACGGGAACGCCCAGGCAGGCTTCTACTTTGGCTGCCAGTTTCGAGCGACCGATGCCGTCCGGCGCATGCAGGTAGAAGACTTTGTCCTGCAGATGAAACTGTTCCGATCTGGTTTGCAGTGCGTGCAGCTTTTCCAGATCCGGTTTGCGGGGAACAGTGTCCAGGAAGAAAAAATGCAACGCCTTGCCGTTTTTCACCGGGAAGGGATTTTTCTCCATTGCTGACTGTAATTCCTCAGTGCCAAGTAAAATGACATGGGGCTCGAATCCGTGCGTTTCTCCGATGCGGACGCTGATTTCTTTTGCCATTTTGCCGATCTGTTTTTTTCGTGATTGAAAAATGACATTACCGCTCTGGATATAGGTCCGAATCGACTGGTATCCCAGTTCTTCCAGCAGCGCAGTCAGTTCTTTCATCGGCAGGCGATTTTTCCCGCCGACGTTGATGCCACGAAAGAACGCAATAAACGTATTCACGGAGTTTCCTGTCTTTGATGGATGTCAGTTTCTGAAATTCGGGGAGTCAGGATTTTGACTTTTTGAGTTTTTCAGAAGGTCCGATCGTAAGTTTATATTCATCCTCCATGATGATTGCTTCGGAGAACCATCGTATTTCACTTAGCCATTTGATCACATAAGGTTCAACTTTTTGATGAGACACTTTAAAAAGAGCACCGATGATTAAACCGATAAAAGAACAGAAAGTTAACACGGCTGCAAAAATAGGATCCATCAAAAAAACAAAAATCAGAAGTGCGATGAACAGTATCGTGACACTGATGGCAACAATCCGTTTTTTGAAACGGGAATTATTGCGATCTGATTCAAATGCATGATAACAATCAGTGCATAATAACAGCGGGAATGCGTGATTTTCCCAGAACTCGGTTGCAGCGGCTATTTCAAGTACGATGCCTCCCGTGATTGACGGGCGAATACCACCATCATGGTCCATCTCCCGTTTGACCAGAACATTAAAATCGACGGGGGTCCCATAAGCCGCGTTAACTTCATCACAGTGATGACAGACTCCGTCAAAAGGCGGCTCTTTGTTCTGCAGAGTGCGGTTGATCTTTTCGATGGGGCGTATTAGCGGATAGGGATCCCCCGAAGATTCCTGCAGGGTGATCGTGTCCGGTATTCTGACGCTACGGTGGCACGAGTGACAGGCCTTATCGGTCCCCGCCTCATGCAGGGCTACACGAACCTGAGTACCACACGCACATTCCACAAAATATTTTTCTGCCATGTTTCATTTCCCTGATTTGGTTCAGATGATCTCGGGTTGAAATGCGGTGACGGTGGCTACTCCCGATTCTACTGTAAGAATCGATGATTCGGGCACTTCTTTCCAGTGGTGCGTTAAATCGTCCAGTGGCTCTGAGACGACGATAACCGCCTCATCGGGGAGAGATGCATACGTGCCATCCAGGTCATGCAGTGCGCGCAGGTGGCTGCTGTGATACAGAGTGCGGGACTGGGAATGACTCGAATAGCGGACTGCCCAGATCCGTTCTCCATCCGAGACGCAGGCACTGAAGTAGATGGCGCCTTCAATCCCGGCTGCCTGGCGGGCCTGTTCGACATGACCGATTGTTCTGGCAAGTGCCTGGGGAGCATCATCTTTTAACCCGAACGTCAGCGCCAGGTAGAACAAAAGTTCCGAATCGGTAGAACCTTCAATCGCCAGGAACAGACCGGGATCGACGTCAAACAGCAGCTGACGTTTGAGTGAATGAAATTCGGGGATCGAGCCATTATGTTGAAACAGCCAGTTCTGGTAATTGAAGGGATGGCAGTTGGTGTTCTGAACCGGCGTGCCTGTTGAGGCCCGGACATGAGAGAGGAACAGGCCCGAGTGAATGTGTTCTGCCAGATGCAGAAAGTTCGTATCATTCCAGGCCGGATGCGTGTCGCGATAGACGCCAGGCGTCGGATCATCTCCATACCAGCCCACGCCGAATCCATCGCCGTTGAGACTTTCCACGTTCTGCGTGGCATGACGACTCTGATCGATCAGCGAATGATTGGGGCGGGTCAATACATCACTCAGTCGGAGTGAAGGACCGGAATAAGCGAGCCAGCGGCACATGCGAAAATCTTTCCCTGATTCGAATAAAATATAGATGAAGCAAATCTGATTTATGGTGATGAATTTGTCAATGATCAGGGAGATGCTGCCTTCACCTCGACGTATCGTACCATCTTCTCAGCCTCTTCGGTCCCGAAGATTAAGACCACCTGCTCAAACAGGTTATGCCGGGTGATTGCATTGGGGACAGTACCAACCAGGTAGACCTGGGCTGCTGAGGAATATTCTGTCCGGAGCTCAGGATATTTACCGGCGGCAAGCAGACCTTCGAGTTTTTCTATTTTTTGGGTTGTTAGTCGGCGTGTCGATTGCAGTTCTTCCGTAATGGCTCCGATTACGAATGCAATAACACTGCAGAAAATCGTCAAAATGAGGGTGGCTGAAATCCAGCTCACGATCGGGATCCAGGATCGTCTGGCAGGTAGCGCTGTTAGTTGTTTTTCTGGAGTCGTTTCCGCTGTGGTCTGCTTGTGCTCATGTATTGCTGACCAGGCAAGTGCTCCGAGAGCAATGAGCAGCCCGACCCCGGTTCCCTGGGTGACCCCTAATCGAATGCCGCCGATAAAAGGATTAATTCGAGTAGCCTGCCCGGAGTAGAATACGGAATCATAATAGTTCGGAAAGAATATACTGATCATCAGACCGGCGAGACCACCCAGAAAGGCAAAGGTAACACAGCTGAGTAAGACGGTCCAGAAAGATTCTTTCGCTGTCATGTTTCTGGTATCCCCACAGTGAAGGGCCGAGTCCGTAAGACAATTCTAATGAAACTAAATTAACGGAGCAACTAAATACTTGCGGGATCAGCGAGATCATTAGACAGCAGCATCCAGAGACTGGTATATTGGAAGTCTCAAACCATCACCGGTTTCTGTTCCCCTTCGGAGACTCCTGTTTTAGAAAGATCATCACACCATGAGTTCGCATTTTATCCGCTCGCTGCGACTGGCTGTTGTTTTCTGCCTCGCGCTGGTTCTCAGTGCCGACCGTTTACAGGCTGCCAACTTGCAAAACCAGCCGGTCAAGCCTCCGAATATTGTCGTTTTTCTCGTGGATGATATGGGGGTGATGGATACTTCAGTTCCCTTTTTGACTGACGCCGCGGGAAAACCCAAACGCTATCCGTTGAACGATTATTATATTACCCCCAGCATGGAACGACTGGCGAAGCAGGGAATCCGCTTCAATCATTTTTACGCGATGAGTGTCTGCTCGCCCACGCGCATTTCGATTATGTCGGGTCAGAATGCCGCCCGGCATCATGCGACTAACTGGATCAACCCTCGAAAAAATAATGCCGGCCCCCAGGGGCCACCTGACTGGAACTGGGAAGGTCTGAAGAAGGATGATGTCACCTTACCGCGTCTGCTGGCGAAAGGCGGTTACCGTACGATTCATGTGGGAAAAGGGCACTTCGGGGCAGACGGTTTTCCCGGGGCTGAACCACTCAACATTGGCTTTGATGTCAATATTGCGGGTTCCTCATTTGGGGCACCGGGCAGTTACTATGGCATGAAGAAATTTGGCCTGGGAACCAGGCGGTCCCATCATGCGGTGCCGCATCTGGAGAAATATCACGATACTGACATCTTCCTGACCGAAGCATTAACGCTCGAAGCCAATGTCACTCTGGCGGAAACGATCAAAACCGATCAGCCTTTCTTTCTTTATATGGCGCACTACGCGGTGCATGCGCCCTTTGACAGCGATCCGCGGTTTGCCGCCCATTATCAGGATTCCGGTAAACCAGCGCCGGCGCAGGCGTTTGCCACTCTGATTGAAGGGATGGACAAATCGCTGGGCGATATTCTGAATCAACTGAATGAACTGGGAGTGGCTGAAAACACGTTGATCTTTTTCCTCGGAGATAACGGCTCCGATGCACCGCTCGGACATCAGCATGACGTCGCGTGTGCCGCTCCGCTGCGAGGCAAGAAAGGGGCGCATTATGAAGGGGGAATGCGCGTGCCTTTCATCGCTGCCTGGGCCAAACCGGACCCGTCGAATCCCAATCAGAAACTGCTGCCCATCCCGCAGGATGCACTGCAGACCCAGATCGCTGCCGTGCATGATCTGTTCCCGACGATACTGAAAGTGACCGATGTCAAACCGCCCCAGGGTTATATCGTGGATGGACAACCACTCAATAAATTGCTCATCGGCAAGTCAGATGAAGCACATCGCGACACGTTTCTGATGCATTATCCTCATTCGCCGCACCGCAGTAATTACTTTACGGTCTACCGCGACGGCGACTGGAAAATCATCTATCACTACGTTCCCTCACCAGATTCTGAAGACTCGCATTATCAACTGTACAATCTCGCGAAAGATCCTTTCGAACAGCATAATCTGGCTGAATCAGAACCGAAACAGCTCAAGCAGATGATGCAGGCGCTGATTGACAGTATGGAACAGCATGCAGCGCTCTACCCCGTGACCAAAGAGGGTAACAAGCCGATGAAGCCGAAAATGCCCTGAGAATCGCGTCTGAACTGCCTGGGTTTACCGACTGCCGGGGGGCTGATTATCTGGCTCATTTGCTGGTGCTTCAGTCAGTTGAGTAAACAGGGAAGGAGACCCGTTTGCTTCAAACTGCAGCGGCGGTAATGTGATTTTTTCCGGGATGCGTTGAAAGGCGTCTGTCGGGTTCGTTGTTTTGAAAAAGTCAGTCAGGTATTCCAGGAACCGGGGATCGAAACTCGCAGCATGGTGAAGGGCCGCGTGAGTTCCCCCCTGGACCGTAATCAGGTGACCGCGGGGGAAATAGATCAGCAATTCCTGCGCATTTTCTATGGGGGTTGAGCGATCGAGCGTGCCGTGTATTAACAATACAGGGGTCTCGTACTCTTTGAACTGTCGAAACGCATCACTGACCGTTGGCGTCGGGGTGACAGCTTGTGTCGCTGTATAAAGCAGATTCACATCACCCAGCCAGCGGTGGGCTTCTTCTTTCTCAAGCAGTTTCAGACGTTGGTCGGTAATTCCCAGGCTGTTGTCAACCAGGGTCAGCAGTAGAGGATGCTGCGTCAAATCAGGACGATCGTCGATGATTTTCGCTGCCAGGTACTGATAATCTTCCTGATAGAGTTCCAGCACCATCTTGGGCCATAATTCGAGCAGTCGACGGGAATGGACCGACGAATTTAAAATGGGACGCCGCAGGTAATAACGAACGTCATCTGCCCCGATGACAATCTCTGCTGCGCCTCCTCGACGAGGATGCCGACCGCGCACGCGTACTGGTTCTTTCTCCAGTTTTGTTATTACAGCCTTCAGTGCGCCCAGCAGCCCGACTTCGGGTAACTTGATACTTGTGGAATCCCGGGCTTGTGCTTCAACTTTCTCAAAGACATTCCAGATTCCGTTGGGACTGTCATAAGTATGATTGAGCGGTTCTACACCGGAAAGCAGCATTCGCTCTACATGTTGCGGGTACTGATTCAGATAGGCCAGAGCCCATTGTGAGCCGAAGCTGCCTCCGCGAAAGGCAATCTGTTCATAACCATGCGCCAGCCGAATCGCTTCCACATCATCGACAAGATGTTGAATATCATAACCTTTCAGATCGAACTGCAGATCCTGGCAGATGCGGATCGTTTTTTGAAATCCCTTGGACATTCGCTGCGCTGTTTTGTCGAAGGACATGGGCTCCAGCCGTTTCCCCGGCTGAGCGAACCACATCTCAGGCAACTGCTGAACTCCCGGTACATGACTGTTACCGCGCTGGTTTACAATGACAACATCACGAAACTGGTTGTAGGCACGCATTTCAGCATATTTGTTATAACGTTTCTGCTTTAATCCTTCTGTAATCTGTTCCACAGTCACCGCTTCACCCGGGCCGCCTGGCAGGAAGAAAACAGGCGGCTGTCCGGAAGGCTCGCGGGCGGGGAACCGAATATAATGGACGGTGATGTGACGACTGCTGGCAGCGGTCCGGTTTTCAGGGACCACAATCAAGGCTACTTCTCCCCGTAACTGCGCACCAATCTGGCAAGGCTGAGTAAGAATGCTACCCACAGCAGGCGCACTCTGCGCATGCACATTGGTTACAGGGGAGTGGAAACCAATCCAGGCAATCAACAGAAGTAAAGAGAACCTCGCTCTAAGTTCAAACATTCAAGCAATCCTGAAATCAAGATAGAATTCGCAGATTCATCTTAACGCAGATTCTGCCTTGGTGCCAGAATTATCTTTACGGGGCAGGGGGGACGACAATAGAGCGGTTTCGACTTTTTTGTATATGTTCAGTTTGGTAACCGGTAACAGCAGAAATCGACAATTGAGTGTAGTGATAGAAGTTTCATCCAGTCTGATTTTACGAATCCTGTAGAGCAATCTCTCGCAGATGGGTACAGTCGGGATCACCTTCTACACGCTTGAAGCCCAAGACGCGATAAAAAGCATCGGCTTTCGGCGTATGAGTGCGGAGCCGCAGTTGATTGAACACACCAGGGCAGAGGTTTTGAATCTCGGTGACCAGCAGGCGTCCGACACCGTGGCGTCGACTGTCTTGAGAAACATATAACCGTCTGACCCGGCCCACGCGGTCATTGTGGCTATACGGATCGCGGTTCAAACCACATACTCCCACCACCTGACGCTTCTGCAGCGCCAGCAATAACGTTTCGCCGGACTGGTCGAAACGATTGGTTCCCGCGCGCCATTCCTGTTGCAGGCGATCAACGATGTGAAATCCTTCTGCCCGGGCTGCGCAGGCCAGTAAATCTAACTGATCGGGATGTTTCAGTTCCTGCAGTGAGATCAACATTAATCAGTTCCTGAATGATTCCCTGTCAATTGTCACAAGATACAAACACTTCTCAAATTAAGGACGCTGATGTATTGGTTTTGACCTTCGATAATTGAATGGTTCCGTCACTGTTCTGCCCGCCAGTTGGCAAAGGAATCAAGATAGGACCAGCGAAAATTCTTCTGTTTGCGGTATTTCATATCGCGGTGGTCGAGTTGTTCTTTGACGAATGCTTCGAGATTCACAGGGTCGAGAAAGGGGTCGCGTGTCTGTTGCTGCAGTTCCGTCAGGGCATTGATCAGCCTGGCTTTTGTCGCTGCATAGTCAGCATCTTCCGCGAGGTTGTTCCATTCATAAGGATCTTGCTGCAGGTCATACAGTTCATAGCGTGGCGGACGGGACCAGCGTGCCAGCGCCTGTTTCACCTGGGGAGAAATGGTTTTCTGGTCGGCGGCAGTTGCTCCGGAGATCACAAAATGGGGATGTGATTCATCCAGGTAACTGTCGGCAATCAGATTATCGGTGCCCGGTCTCGGATTGGAAATCAGTTTATAACGTGTATCGCGGAGTGAATGCTGGATATAACAGTTTCGCGGAAATGAACCGGTGGTGAAGCCGAAGATGTAGTCACGCCAGTTGGTCACAGGTGCATTTGTGAGTAACGGTTCCAGATTTCGTCCCGGCAGATCTTCAGGTATCTCGCAGCCCGCAGCCGCAAGTGCCGTGGGCAACAGGTCGAGGGTGGATGCCAGTTCTTTCCGTACCAGTCCCGACTGTGTTTTGCCTGGCCAGGAGACGATCAACGGGACGCGAAGGCCTCCCTCGTACACACTTCCCTTGCCGCGGGGAAACTGGGCGCCGTGATCACCGATATAGAAGATGAGTGTGTTTCCGGTTTCTCCCGCTTGATCGAGTTCGTTCAGCAGCAGGCCCACGCCCACATCCAGCCGGGCCATGCAGTTGTAGTAGTTGGCTACCTGCTCCCGCAGTCGTGGCGTATCGACGCCCACCCAGGGCATCGGTTTCACATCGTCGGCAGACAGAGGGTGTTCTGGTTGTCCATTGACTTGTCTGATGAAAGGCAGATGCGCATCGGGAAAGTTGACGGACAGGAACCAGGGCTGTTCCTGCGACTGCTTGAAGAATTCCGCTGCTTTGCTGGCATAGGCGGTCACCGGTTCCTGACGCTTGAAATTCGCCGAAGGGATGGCACGAAAATCAAAGGGGAACGCGTCTTCAGGATTTACATGCAGTTTTCCAATCAGCCCCGTGCGATAACCCTGTTGCTTCAGCAGCGTGACAAAATTGGGAGTCTGTTTCTGGTACAACGCAAATTTGTGTGTTGCCAGGCCGATCTGACCATTCTGATGCGGATACTTGCCCGTCAGAAAACAGGCCCGCGAAGGCGAACAGACCGAATAAGGCACAAACGCATTTTCAAAGCGGACACCTGTTTGCGCCAGCTGATCCAGGTGCGGCGTCTGAGCATAAGGATCGCCATAACAGCCCAGTTCCGGACCATTGTCTTCAGAAACAATCAGCAGAATATTGGGGGGAGCGTCCGCAAGAGCAGGGCTCGAAATCAAGACCATGAGCAATCCCAGAAACCCGGAAATACTGGTTAATCGTTTTTTCCACTGCTGCATCTTCTGTACTCCGGTTCAAAGAAATCTCAATTTGTTATCGGTTGAGCATCACAGTCGTGCAAAAGTCGACAAAGGCCTCCATCAGACTCGACCTGTCATACCAGTCCTTTCCCTAAAGCTTAAGTAAACATGGTTTGAACAATAAAACGATGCTAGAGTTGAGCACGCTGATGTCATCTACTGTAATCGCCTGCGCACTTCGTGACCAGTTAATTCTCAGATCGTGCAGGATTCAAGACCGTTCGGACTGACTCAGGTGAGACCGATTTCCTGTCTTCGGATACGAGAAATAAAGAAATCTGAAAACAGAAGCTTGACGTCACTACAAATGTAGTGTAATAATTGCAGGTGTAGAACAGGAGGTCCCTTATGGCGAAAAAATCAAAATCTGAGCAATCATCAACGACGATGACCGACGTGGAGTGGGTCATCATGAATGTGGTCTGGGAGCAGGAACCCTGCGCTGCGGGTACGGTGCAGGAAGCGTTAGACGAATCGCATGGCTGGGCATATAGCACGGTTAAAACCACCATGGACCGGATGGTGACCAAGGGGTTGTTGACCAGGAAAGCCATTCGCAATCTGAATCTCTTCAGTTCTGCCATCAGTCCCGACAAGGCCAGGCGGAGCGAATTGAAACGCTTGTTACGCCGTGCATTTAATGGAGCCTTGACGCCTATGCTGCAGTTCCTCGTAGAGGAAGAAGAACTGGGCCCCGAGGAAATTCAACAACTTCGCGCACTGATCAGGCAGGCGGATCGAAAGTCTGGGTAAGCAGAACATCTTTAATATTGAAAGTCAGATCATGACAGCATCCGGGAATGACTTTATCACGCTGCTCAATGGATATGGCGAAATCTTCTGGAAATTCAGCACACTGATGTTGTTGCAGGTGAGCGTGCTGGTCGTCATTCTCCTGCTGGTTGACCTGGTTCTCCGCCGACATTCCCGAGCCGTGGCCCGGTACTGGCTCTGGTCGCTGGTGTTACTCAAACTCGTTCTGCCTGTGGGCCTCTCCTCTCCGGTCAGTGTCGCCTCCTGGCTGGCTGACTGGGTTCCTGCTGCAGAAAGCGTTGAAATTGTTTCCTCGACGGCAACTGTCAAATCTCCTGTTACGCTTCCCACGACAACCGTTGCAGCTCCTCCCCGGTTATCAGAGCAGATGTTCGTTCCAGAGTCCCTGCCTGATACCAGTCCCTTGCCTGCGCCGTTGCCCGCTCCACCTTCCGATGATGTCTCTGTTGCACAGCTTCAAATCTCGGAAACTCAGCAGGCAAAAACGGTAACCCGGTCACAACTGAAACCGCCGGCGATCGTATTGCTCATCTGGCTAGCGGTTATTGTCGGGTTGTTTTGCCTGGTAATGTGGCGGACTGTGCGAGTTCGGCGACTGGCACGACAGGCAGAAACGGCACCTATGAAACTGATCTGGCAGTTGTACGACTGCTGCCAGTTGATGCGGCTCAAACAGGACCCTGTCAAACTGAAAATCTCGGATGTGGTCGGAAGTCCGGCGATTTGCGGGTTCTGGAAACCAACTATCATTTTACCCCGTCATCTGCTGGAAAAACTCACCCCGGAACAGTTCCGCCAGATTTTCATTCACGAACTGGCGCACTGGAAACGGTTCGATCTGCAGGTGAACTGTCTGCAGACCCTGCTGCTGATCCTGTATTTTTATAATCCGATGGTCTGGCTCGCACATGTCATGCTCAAACGCTTGCGGGAACAGGCCGTCGACGAAACGGTTCTGGTCACGCTCAAAGGCCAGTCAACACAATATTCAGAAACGCTGCTCGACATCGCATCGCTGACATCGGTTCCAGACAAAGCCAGTCTGCAACTGCTGGGCATTCTCGAACCTCGTAAGCCCCTGGCCCAGAGGATCCGACGTATTCTCTCACAGCCAATCCCCCGGTCCGCCAGTCTGGGACTGGTCAGTTTTAGTCTGATTGTGCTCACCGGCGCACTCTTACTGCCGATGTCCAGAATGGATCGGACCCATGCGGCTGCGGACAAGGGAGTCAAGCTGGAGAAAACAGCCGCATCTGAAGCAGCCCAAACAGATCCCGATAAAAAAGTGTCCGGGAACCAGTCAGACAAACAAGAGAAACAACCGGCAGATCAGAAATTGCCTCAGCTGAAAACGGCTGCACCAGAATATGTTTTGAGTGGACGCATTACAGACCCGGATGGTGCGCCTGTCACCGATGCGCAAGTTCTTTTGATACACACGAGAGGGGGGGGACGTGTCTTGAGAACGTGGACGGACAAAGAGGGGAACTACCATTTCTCCGAAATCAGTAAACCCGGACAGCACGGCATCATGGTCATGTCGCAGCGCTGGGTAGGCATTGAACGTTCTTCGGATCGTCCCCGTGTCGACCTGGCGGCAGATGAACGGCAGGTGAAAAATATCAGGCTCGAACGCGCCTGTCAGTTACGCATCCAAACCGTCGATGAACAAGGCAAACCTGTTCCCGGGGCCTTCGTATACCGTAAATTGATGACCGATACGCGAGGGTTCACTCCTCGGGCTGTTTCAACCGATCAATCGGGACAGGTGACACTCGGTCTGAAGCCTTCCCGGGAAAAATATCTGATTGGAATCGCTTCACCTGATTACGCTTTGGAGAAACTGATGATTCAAGTGGACGATCCGGATCAAATCGTCACACGAAAGATTGTGCTCAGGGAGGGAGAAGCAGTTGATGGCAAAATAGTCTATGCGGACGGGAAAATTCCGGTCGGATTAAAAATCAATGCGCTGCCCCGGTGGTGGGAATTCAGCGGACATCCCCCCGGTTATCGAATCAGTGAAACGGGAAAATTCACATTCCCCCATATCGTAGCCGGCGTTTATAACGTAATGGTCGAGATTCCCGGAGTGGGGGGGAAACCTGTCCTCACCGGTACTTATCTGCTCAATCAGGAACAGCCACTTGATCTGAAACTGAATATCCCTTCTCCCGCTTCGATGGTCACACTCTCAGGAAAGATCAGCTATACCGGCGATCTGAAAAAGGCTTCCAGGCCCTTCCTGCTCATTGCATATTCCACTGATGGGTACAACGAAGCTTATGCCGAGATCCAACCTGGTCAGACAGAGTTTAAGTTCGATCCCATTCAGCGAGGAAAATATCAGATAAGTATGCATTCAACCGAGTATGAACTAAAAGGCGAGCATACGGTATTTGCCCCTGCCGATAATCTTCAGCTGAATGTCGTCGTGACCGGCAAACCCCAGATCAGTGGTACGGTTCTGGCCGACGATACAAATCAGCCGATCAGCACATTCCAGGTACGGGCCATTAAACTGGAGACCCTCCGCGGTCCCAATTTTGTGCAGGAAACACGCTGGCAGGATGTGGATCAGGGAAGCGGGAAATTTGAAGTCGCTGTCAACGGTCCGGGTATCTACCGGATCGAAGTTTCTGCCTCCGGCTATGCCCGTGCGCTCAGTGAATCTGTCAATACCGATCAAAATCAGGGAAAGCCGATTCAGATCACACTGACAAAGGGAGTCACGCTGACCGGAACCGTTGTCAATACACAGGGACAGCCCATCGATGGGGCGACTGTAATTCCGCTGTCTCTGTCCCGGGGCGTGATGCCGATGACACTGGATCAATTCACAACAGACATTGATGCAGTCAAGACCGTAGACGGGACGTTTTCGATCCCGCATCTGGCTCCGGGGAAGGAATCGCTGAAAGTGACTCATCCGGACTACGACTTTGCGATTATGAAAGACATCGATCTGGCAGCCAGTCCGATCCCGAAAGTGGAAGTCACGCTCACCCCAGGCGGGACCGTGCAGGGGTTCGTCACAGACGAAAACGGCAAACCACAACCGAATGTCACTCTCTTCTTCCAAGGTCGTTACGCTTATAACGGCGATACAGCCCGCAAAGCCGGGCTACTGGCCACCGTGATTACTGATGAAGAAGGCCGCTATTCGGTTTCTCATCTTCCCAGCCAGATCTGTTATGTCGTTAGAAAAGATGAATGGAGCTCTCTGGGCGTCGTGCGTCAGGCCGTTCTGCCTCAAAATGGCAAAACCAGCACACTCAACCTGGGGGGAAGACCCGAATTGACGGGCCGACTGATAGTCAACGGAAAACCTTTAGCGAATACACGCATCCTCCTGGCTGGTGAGAATCCGAATTTTGGAATCTTTCGGGCCTATACCAACACCGACAGCGAAGGGATGTTTCACTTCTTCGGCGCGGGACCTGGCCAGCGAACTCTGTATTATGAAGTACCCAATGTGAATAATAATTGGGTGCCGGTCAGATCGTTAGAATTAATTTCAGACGATCAGGATCTGGGGACTCTGGAGACGCAGGTTGGTCAACTGACAGTGAATTGTCAGCCAGAAACACTGGATGACATGCGACTGGGGCTGTTTAATTATCATCCTGTGTGGACCGCAAGCTTGAGGGCAGGTAATCTGGTGCCGCGGACCAGCAGCAGCGCGCCTTTTGTTTTCAATCAGGTCACAACGCGAGAATATGTCATCGTCGCATCTCGTTCCGGGTACCCCTCTGTTTACCAGAAGGTGCATGTCACGAAGGAGAATCTGAATAGTCAGCTCACGCTGCCCATTCCCGAGGGGACGGCGACAATTCATTTCAAGCTGGATCAGGAACTGATGCAGGCCAATGAACCGATGCGGCTCAAACTGTGGAGCAAAGACAAGCGGTTGCTGACAAAGATCTACTCCTTTGAAAAAGGAGATTATGTCGCCAGGCACCTGCCTGCGGGAGACTACTATCTGACGCGGGTCGACATTCGCGAATCGAAAAAACTGTTGCAGTTCACTCTCAAGCAGAACGAACAAAAAACCGTGACTCTGACTTCCAAACTATTCAAAAAATCAGAGTCAGATCTCGGGTTTCGCACCATCAATGTCTTTACGCAGGCAGGAGTCCCGTTACCCGGTTGTCAGATCCAACTGAAAAGTAGCTCAGGTACGATCTCTCGCCACATCCAACAGTTTGAACGCCAGAGTTTTGTGGGAGACCCGGGCACATATGACCTCACCGTTTCTTACCCGGGATTTCAGACACTGCACGGGAAAGTGAAACTGATTCCCCCGGACAAATCCTGGATATACCCGGACAACCTGACCGTCAATCTGCGTCTGAAACTGGAAGCTGATTAGTACTGGAGGCCGGTTTAATCCGGGATCCCTTCCTGCAATCCCTTAATCTCAGTTCCGCAGCACACGGTTCCGTTTGACAGAGTTGTCTGACATTTCAGAATCTCCCGACTTAGATTGGTTGAGAAACGAAGCACCGCTGCCTCGTTGTATCAGGTAGCCGAACAAGGAGCACCTGTTTCGACTACGTCTGACAAAAAAAGCGAAATCTGTTATTGATCATCCGCCTGAACTTTTTTGAGGATCTTTGAAAGCCGTTCGACGACTTCCGGGTGTTCGTTCCAGACATTCTTTGTCTCCGAAGGATCCTGTTGGAGGTTGTAAAGCTGTCCCGTTGGTTCTCCTGGTTTCGGTTCGACTTCACGGGCGCGGGTAAAGCCGCCGGAACCTCGTTTGGGGATCATCTTCCACGGCCCCTGTCGAACGGAGAAGTGGCCCCACAGAGAATGATGGATGGCGTACTCGCGGAGTGGCTTGTCACTTTTCTCGCCGCGGAGGGCCGGCAGAATATTGACGCTGTCTTCTCCGGCTCCGGCAGGCAGCTTTGTATCCGTAATTGCGGCGCAGGTCGCCAGCAGGTCGGTGAGTTCTACCAGTTCATCACTGGTGGAATCGGCGGGAGTCTGTCCGGGCCAGCGGACGATGAAAGGGACCCGATGACCGCCTTCCCAGATGTCGGCTTTGGTCCCTCGCAGGTGTGCGTTCCCCTGATGGCCGCGATCTTTGACATACTGACCGCGGTGATTGGGTTTGTAATGTTTGAGATCATCGGTCTCCTGTGGCGTCCACCAGTGATAGAGTCCACCGTTATCCGACGTGAAAATGAACAGGGTGTTATCCGACTTGCCGGTTCGCTGGAGGGCTTCCATGATCGCGCCGACAGTGGCGTCCACCTCGAGCACAAAATCGCCATATTCGCCAGCAGCGCTTTTGCCTTTGAATTCGTCGTTGGGCACCAGCGGCAGGTGGGGTGCGGTGAGCGGGAAGTACAGAAAGAAGGGCCGTTCAGGGGATTGCTTCGCCTGTCGCTCGATAAACTGCACTGCTTCGCCAGTCAGGGTGGGCATCACACTGCGGATTGTGAAATCGGGTGAGCGCATGCCCTGGTCAACGGAAAGGAATTCGGTCTGTATCCGTTCCGAAGGAATGGTGGGAAGAATCACCGGTCGATCATTTCTGATGAAACAGAAAGGAGACATATTCAGCGAAGCCGAGATGCCGAAGTAATAGTCGAAGCCGTTGGCCAGGGGGCCGCCGATAATCGGTTTTGTAAAATCGACGTCATCTCCCACGCGGGGTCGCTGACGGCGGTCGATGGGAACCGCAGGGACCGGCTCTCCCTTTTCATCGGTCCACTGCATCCCCAGGTGCCATTTTCCCACACAGGCGGTCTCGTAACCTGCTTTTTTCAGCAGCGAAGGGACGGTCGTCTGATCCTGTTCAATGAGTGGCGGGTCGAAGCCGTCCAGCACGCGGTACTTTAATCGCGTTCGCCAGCAGTAACGACCGGTCAGAATCCCATACCGCGTCGGCGTACAGACGGCAGACGGCGTATGCGCGTCAGTAAACTTCATGCCCTCCACCGCCAGTCGATCAATGTGCGGCGTCTTGATTTTCGATTCCGGGTTGTAACAACTCACATCACCATAACCGAGGTCGTCCGCCAGAATATAGACGATGTTCGGCTGCTGATCTGCAGCCTCAGCAACTGGCATGAACACACTCAGGAGCAGTATCGGCAACAGAAACTGTGGACGGAAGAGGAGTGATACGAGGTTCATGAGGTGAGACCTTCACAAGTGGAAACAGGTAGTGAATGATCTCTTTACTATACGGGGCACGCCAGCAAGAACGCAACCGAGACTGAATTGGGATGCTGATTTGGTATTTAAACAATGCTTAGTTTAAATGAATTCTGATAAACATCTTTAATCTCGAAGTCATTTACTCCGAAGGATCAATTTTCTCAATAACTCTCCCTACCTGTTCATAGTCAGGTTTCGGCGGTTCTTTGATATTGATTTTAAGAAGATTACTCGTGACTGTAACATTTCCTAAATTTCGTTTCAGAGAGATATGATATTCTCCAGGAAGCGACATATCATAGAGTCTGTTGATGGGAATCTTGTTAAAGTACCAGGTGAGCATATGATTGGGATGAATATCAGTTCCACTGAAGCTGCTGATATAATTCCCAAATTTACCTTGTCCATATTTGGTCAAGGGAATGAGTGTATTCCATTTTGGAGTGTTTTTATCGCGAAAATGAACGATATCCATCTTTAAACAATAGGACTGGTAGCGGTCATAAGTAATGTCAACAATATTCTGAGAGCGGTTTTTCACTCGATATGTCAACAAGATTGGCTCCCCGATGAGATAACTCTTTTTATCTGCGGACAGAGAAGCCTGCACTCCATTTACGTCTGGCCCCCATTCAATCTTGATTTCAGCTTCAACTGGATCAGCTGCTGGTAGTAATGAACTGAAAAAGCAACTCAGAATCAAAAACGACAGGCTCTGTAAGGCAACTGAAGCAGCCTCCCTGGCATGCATTGCTGGCTCCTTCTCTGTGATTAATTACTAAATTTCGGGTGTATTCAACTCAACCGGAATCAAAACTTCTTCCTCATTATACATGAACATCACCCCGCCGGTGGCAAAGTTGGAGACATCGGCGATGGTCGCCTGGCCTTCGGGGCTTTCGAGAACCGCCTGCAGCGCGGTTGCCGATTCTGCATACAGGCTGACGATCAGGTAATAAGGGGGCGGGCTGCCTGCTTCAGCAGAGAGGCATTTGCCAATGGTCCAGCCGGTTAAGCCTTTCATTTGTTTCGCCAGCGGAATATGTACTTCGCGATAATAGCGATCAAATTCAGCAGGATCTTCGGGGTGTCCATACAGCACAGTTAAGCGATACATGAGGGTTCCTGTTTTCAGGTCAGAGAAAAGGAAAGAGTCAGTCATCAGGTTTGCGATAAACGCAAGTCTCCAAACTGCCGCACCTGATCCGTTACGGCAATTTCGGTGGGAAGACGTTCCATGGAACTGGCGCCGTAAAATCCATCAATGCCCGGCACCCGGTCGAAAATGTACCGGGCGTCCTCAGGCATCGCGATCGGGCCGCCATGGCATAGCAGCAGCACATTGTCCCGCTCACTTTTCGCGGCATCGATCATTTCTCGAATCAGCTCCACGGAATCATCGAGTGTCCTGCCTGTCTCTGCACCGATGGAACCGCCACTCGTCAGCCCCATATGAGCGACCACAATATCGGCACCGGCGGCCGTCAGCAGCCGCGCCTGTTCTGCGTCGAACGCATACGGCGTGGTGAGTAGATTAAGATCGTGGGCGGCACGGATGCAGTCGATTTCCAGATCAAAGCCCATACCGGTCTCTTCCAGGTTGGCTCGGAACTGGCCGTCAATCAGTCCCACGGTCGGGAAATTCTGAATGCCGGTAAAGCCCATTGCCTGCAGTTCCTGCAGGAACAGGTCACGCAGCATGAACGGATCAGTGCCACACACTCCTGCCAGGACGGGCGTCTGTTTGACGACGGGCAGCACTTCACGCCCCAGTTCTTTGACGATTTCATTCGCGTTGCCGTAAGGCATCAGTCCCGCGAGTGAACCGCGACCGGCCATGCGGTACCGGCCCGAATTGTAGATCACGATCAGGTCGATGCCGCCGGCCTCTTCGCATTTGGCACTGAGTCCGGTTCCTGCACCGCCGCCGATAATCGGTTTTCCCGCTGCGACTTTCGCCTGCAGTCGTTTGAGAATGTCTTGTCTGGCTTCCGGCATGAACTGTTTCCTCGCCTCTGGTCTCTCTATGGGAACTGATTTCCGCACACTCGTTCAAATGCCGCGAGCAGTGCTTCTGCAAACGCAGTATCATTGATGTGACACGCATGACGGGTAACACGTCGCTCGTCAGTCTGAACGACTTCCTGTTCCAGTGTCTCGAACAGGCACCGGTCTGCCTCTGGATCATAGAAGGCTGCTCCCGCTTTATCCAGCATGGAAACTCCCTGCTCGGGAATCAGGATTTCGAGGGGCGCCGTTGACCGGTTGATTTTGGCGGTGATCCATTTCGCAAACTGCTGATTCTCTTCTGCGGTCGTCCGCATCAAAGTCACCTGTGGATTGTGAACCAGGAACTGTCGCTCGGCGAACCGTTCCGGCACGGTCTCGCGGGCTCCGAAGTTGACCATGTCGAGGGCTCCCAGGCTCAGCACATACGGGATGCCGCGTTCGATGATCGTATCGAATCGACGGGGACCGCCGGGCATGATGCCTCCCACGACTTCGTCGGCGACTTCGGTAGTCGTGATATCAAGTACGCCGCGAATCAAACCATCGGCGACGAGTTTCTCCATCGCCTGTCCGCCGGTACCTGTCGCGTGGAAGACCAGAGGATCGAAGCCCTTTGATGCCAGCTGCTCGCGAACCAGATCGACACAGGGAGTCGTGACGCCGAACATCGTCATGCCGAGGGCCGGTCTGACGTCGGGTACGTCAGATGTGTGAGCCACCATGCCGGCGATCGCGTGGGCGGCGTTGCTCAGAACCCGCCGCGAGACCGAGTTGAGCCCTGCTACATCGACGACGGAGTACATCATGGTGATATCACTGTGACCCACGTAAGGCTGTGTGTTTCCGCTGGCCACGGTCGAGACAATCAACTTGGGGAATCCGATGGGAAGTGCCTGGAACGCGGGTGCGACCAGCGCAGTTCCCCCGCTCCCGCCAATCGCGATCACACCTGCCACCTGGTTATCATGGATTTGAGCGGGCAACCAGACACGCAGCGCCGCTGCCATCTCTGTCACCGCCTGCCCGCGATCAGTTTGTTTCTGCACGACGTCGGGACCGTCGGGATGAGAGGCTGCAACTGTCTCTGCTGTTTTGTCGGTTTGCTCCGCAGAGCCACGGGTGCTCAAGTCGACCAGCACGACATCGTGACCCGTGTTGCGAATGGCGTCCGCTACAAAGCAGAGTTCGTCGGCTTTGGTGTCCATCGTGGCGAGCGCGTAAATAATTTTCCGCATACGGGTTCCTTCCTGTGACAGTTCTCTCTCTCAGCCGGTTTTTCGCTCAACTGATAGTTCATAGTGGGGAGGCGGGTCTGAATTTGTCAAGCCACGCCTGAATTTGCTGAATCAGAGCGAGCAGGTCCGGCTGTAGTGTCTGTGATCTTCATTCAGGCTCGGGATTTGAGATATTTACTGATATTCTGTGACTGTTTACTACGCGACCTCCTGCTGTGAGGTAGAGTTCCCCATGATTGCATAACCGAAATACTTTGATGCGCTGGTACACATAAGGAAACACAAAGATGATCAGAATGAAATTTCAACCGCTGCTGGCCTGTTGTCTGTTGGGAATCCTGCTGTCGGGCTGTGCACAAAATCAACCGGCAGTCGCCGAAGCTGCGGAGAATAAAACCGACGAAGCCAGTTCCGAAAACCTGGCGGATATCAAACCGCTGGTGAATCGTGTTCTCAGCCAGGAAGAGCAGGCGAAACTGACGCCGGACGACGTTCTGACATTATTGAAAGAGGGCAACCAGCGTTTCGTGGCAGGAACACTGACGGCTCGCGACCATTCCAAACTGGTCCGTGAAGCAGCACTGGGACAGTATCCCAAAGCAGTCATTCTCTCGTGCCTGGATTCGCGCGTTCCCGTAGAAGATGTGTTTGACCGCGGCATCGGCGATATCTTCGTGGCCCGAGTCGCCGGTAACTTTGAAAACACCGATATCCTGGGAAGCATGGAATTTGCCTGTAAAGTCGCCGGTTCGAAGCTGGTGTTCGTGCTGGGCCACGAAAGCTGTGGAGCCGTGAACGGTGCCATTGATGGCGTCGAACTGGGCAACATCACCGCCATGCTGGCGAACATCCAACCGGCCGTCAATCACTTCAAAGATTACAAAGGCGACAAAACGAGTAAGAACCCGGAGTTCGTCAAAATGGTTATCGCACAGAACGTCCTGGGGACTGTCGACCGCATTCGCCAGAAAAGCCCGATCCTCAAAGAGATGGAAAAGCAGGGCGAGATCAAAATCGTAGGCGGCATCTACAATATGCAAACCGGCGAAGTTGATTTGCTGGAGCAGTAACAGGTGTAGCGAGGTTTGTCCCTGTCACATACACTCTCAGGAAATCTGCTACTTGAGTTCCTGGGCCAGGCCGATGAGAATTCCTTCGGGGCCCCGGATGTAGCAGAGCCGATACATGTTTTCGTACTGGACCACTTTGTCGACGAGCTCCGCGCCCCGTTTTATGAGCCGGGCGAGGGTATCGTCGATGTCTTCCACGGTGAACATGACGCGCAGGTAACCGAGTGCGTTTACCGGCGCGCTGCGGTGATCGGCGACGACAGGCGGCGCGAGAAAGCGGGAGAGCTCAAGTCGGCTGTGACCGTCGGGCGTACGCAGCATGGCAATCTCGACGCGCATTTCGTGTAATCCCGTGACGCCATCTGCCCAGTCTCCTTCAATGGGGGCGCGTCCTTCGAGTTCGAGCCCCAGTTCGGTGAAGAATTCAATCGCGGCGTCGAGATCTTCGACCACGATGCCGACGTTGTCCATCCGTTTGACCGTCATGATATCTCCCTGGCAAACAGTTCATTTCGTGATTGGTTATTCGGTCCGTAATATTTTTTCCATCTTCCGCCCTTTTGCCAGTTCGTCGACCAGCTTGTCGAGGTACCTGACCTGTTGTGTTAATGGCTTCTCAATCTCTTCGATCCGATAGCCGCAAATCATCCCTGTAATCAGGTGTGCGTTAGGATTGAGCGTTGCCTGCTGAAAGAATTCTTCAAACGTGGTCTTGTCTCTGATGTGTTTCTGCAAGGCCTTTTCGTTGAAACCCGTCAGCCAGGTGATGACCTGATGCAATTCTTTTTTGGTCCGGTCTTTTTTTTCGACCTTTGTCACATAGTGTGGATACACTTCCGCAAACGTCATTTTCGCCATACGTTCATCGTGTTTGGCTGTGCTTTTCACCTGGCATTACTCCTGTTTAATGGTTGTGTTTTAGCTTTGAATTCGTGCTTGCTGGCTAACGACCGGATTCATCTGAGCGTGGCGAAGATGATTATGAATCAGAAGCTGCCTCGGTCAGAATATGGATTAACACAGTTGTTATTCTCCGGATTCTTCTGCTTGCGCATGAATCGCCAGATGGTAGCGGGTCGCCAGCACTTCGATGTTGCTGGAATCCTGTAAGCAGTTTAGCAGATTCTTTGGGATCGCATCAATTCCGTGCCTCGCTCCGGCCAGTGCACCGACAATTGCACCCAGGGTATCGACATCGCCGCCAAGGCGTACGGCGAGAGTGACTGCTCCGATCCACGAATCCGGGCAAATAAGGATGCTGTATATAGAGGCCAATACCGTTGGGATCACGAATGGCGTTATGATTGGTTTATCGAATTCCGGTATGCGTTGCCCGGCGTGGGCGATGAAATCTAACACACTTGCATCATTGAGATAATCAGGTAACTGCTGGAGCAGTTCAGCCATCTCGGAATTGATGTCACGGCATGCGTCCGCCAGTACCCTGCAGAAGGAGTGGGGATTAATATCGCTGGCTGACGACATTTGATTTGCCGCCATTGCGATTGCGACACCCCCGGCAACGCTTCGCGAATCCTGATGTGTGATGCGCGAGATGTCAGCAACCAGCGGAATCAGAGACTCTTTATTTTTAAACCAAAGACCCAGTGCGGCGGTTCGCATTGCGGTCCCATTTCCGGCCTGACCAACTGGCGCACCCATGTTGCGATGGTCATCGGTGGTAAGGTACCGCTCAGCTGCCTGGGTACAGGCACCGCCGGGGCCGATGACAGAATGATGTCGCCATAACTCAGCGATCTGCCGGGCAATATCAGCAACAATGATGTCGTCTTGTTCGACGATCGACTTGATTGTGGCAAGAGTCAGTTGTGTGTCATCAGTGTATTGGCCATTCGGATAGCCATGATACTCATGGAAGGCTGCCGCCAAAGAGTCAGCAGATGGAATCGAGTCGGCCCACAGTCCCTCGAACGGCGCCCCCATCGCGTCGCCAACGGCACCACCAAGAAGCGTTCCGAGTACGACAGATTTAGTTGGAATGTTCATCGGCATGACTGAGGTAAATAACTAAGGAACAGGCTGAATCTTTTTCTGTCTCAATCTACCAGTGTATCAGTAGATAATCAATTGGCACTCTTTAATTCAGTTTGCGCGTTTTGGGTCATCATGAACAACCGGGCTGCGAATTATAAGGTTACTCAATTGATTCTTGCATTTTCATTGTGAAAGCAATCAATGTGGGAGGCAGTCCCCTGGGGCGAATTATTAGAAAAAAAATTCCTCGCAGGAATTTTACTCTCTGCAGCGAAAAGCAACTGCTTTCTTAGTGCCATGTTTTAATAAAGAATGTTACAATATCGCCAAGATGGGTACTTGTAAATTATTGAATTCCAGCACCCAGACTAAAACCGTCCGCAACACGACCAGACATCAAGGGGTACATCATGCTCACATCGGATTCACTTTCTCGTCGTCATTTTATGCTGTTAGCGGCTGCCGCTGCTGCATCTTCTCCGTTTGTTGCCCAGGGAGCAGCGAGTCAGGAAGGCTATCTCAAGGGGCGTCTGTATAAGACCCTGAAGATCGGGATGGTCAAAGCCGGGAAGACACTGGAAGAAAAATTCGCGCTCGCGAAGCAAGCCGGTTTTGACGGCATCGAATTGAATACTCCGGGGATCGACGTTGACGAAGTGCGTGCTGCCATCAAAGCGACGGGACTGCCCGTTGACGGATCAGTCAATTCCAGCCACTGGAATGTGCGTCACACCGATCCCGATCCCGCAGTGCGTGCGAAAGCCCTGGAGAGTCTGAAAGAAGCGTTGCGTCAGACGCATGCGGTCGGCGGGAACACGGTTCTGCTGGTGGTGGGCAAGGGGAGCGACGGCCCCGAAGAAGAGATCTGGAAACGATCGATTGAGAATATCTCAAAGGCGATCCCACTGGCAGCTGAGCTGGGCGTGCCCATCGCGGTTGAAAATGTATGGAACCAGTTCTGCTACGACCACGAAGGCGATCACAATCAGACCGCGGACAAGTTTGTGAAGTACATCGACGAATTCAATTCCCCCTGGGTCGGCATGCAGTTTGATATTGGCAACCACTGGAAGTACGGCAGCATGGGCGACTGGATTCGTCAGCTCAACAAACGGATCATCAAACTGGACCTGAAAGGCTTCTCACGCGAAATGAGCAAGTTCACCAAGATCGGCGAAGGCGATCTGGACTGGGCCGACGTCCGCAAGGCACTGGCCGAAATCAAGTACGCCGGCTGGGCCGCAGCCGAAGTCGCCGGCGGCGATCTGGAACGCCTGAAAGAAGTCTCCGCCAACATGGACCGCGTATTTGGTTTGACGACGCAATCTTAATAGACGTGATACAGACGCTTTGTGGTGCAGGATACACTGTGCCGCAAAGCGCTAAATTTTACTTCGGTCTTTTATTCAGACGTGCGAGTGGGAGACTCTGCATTGCCGCTAGAGTTATTCTAGCTTCTGCGTGTTAGAGTTAGTACCAGTTGCGTTCGGGATTGTCGACCGGACGAGCACAATGTGAAAATTCACCGGGCGCGGTGTATCACCTGGCGAAGCTATGATCTAGTGTAATGCCTTGTTGGGTCTCTTTTGACGCTTTCTGATTTCGCTTGCGAGTAGCCACAGCCTTCTTTGCAGCCGCACTACGCTTGCGTGTGAGCGCAGCCTTTTGGCCGGCATTATTCATTCGAAATCAAATCAAGGTCCAGTATCTTGTGACAGTTCGGACAGAGGATTACGAGGTTGCCGATATCGTTGTTCGCGCGCTGACCATCAATGTGCGCAACTTCAAGTACATCAGGGATACCGAAACCGCAGTGCGCATAGCGGAGCGTATGCCTCGAATGCGAGTTTTCGGTAGTTGATACGCTTGTCATCTCGGATACTTTTATCAAGCCCAACGGTTGAGCTCACTTGAAAAAACTGAATTATTTCAGGATAACTCATTAACGGTCGTGTCAATGTTTGGTTTCAGAAACAGAGGATTTGATAGCTTTTGCTCCAGTATTAACTCAACTGGATAGAGCACCAGTCTTCGGAACCGAGGGGCAGAAAACGCTCCAAAACAAGATAACTAACTAGAATTCACTGAAATATCCAAAGAGTGCCTCTTTCGTATTCCGTCTTCAATCCTGGGTAGCACTCGTTTCTGATTCTTCCGGGATCTCTAACGGCGGACAATTTGAACGATGTCGAAGCCAGTTGATGCTGCGTATTGCAGGTTTTTGTGAAATGACCCATCTTTCAAGTTTAAACTTACCTGGAAAGTCAAGAAGCATGATTCCAATGATGACCGTCAGGAGCCCTTGACCAGGTAGAGCGAGTAATACTATTCCGACTACCACAAAGATGAAGCCGAGGAGATTTTTACCTATTAGTAGAATCCCTCGAATGACAGGATGTTGCGAAGCCCATGGCAAAGTCTTTCGTCCTGTACGATTGAAATAGTCAACTGGAATTCGGACGACCAATATTGGAATTATGATAAGTGTTCCAATGAACGTGAGTAGCGAAGCTACGGCCAACCATCGCAACAATTCGGGAGACGGATGCATTCTTTCCTCTAGTCTGTAGAACGCGCACCATAATACGTGTAATCAACTATCAGCTTGAGCCTACTATACCATAAATGAAGATTAACGCATCCTTATAAATAATGTTCGTTTTATCGAACTGCGTTAGAATGATTCGACACTCAGTCCGGGTTAGTTTGGATGAATCCGAATTTCTCATACTCGAAATCATAATCCCCGTTTTCTGTTAAAGCTACCCTATTACTGATGGCGCTTCGCGTGACTGTGAGGCGAAGAATGAAATCAACCTGACATCAACCCCCCTCACTCAAACACCAACCCCAGTGTATCGATCATCGCACTGTGGCAGCCGTGGATGCCGATCGCTTTTTGCCGGCTCCGTCTACCGTTAGTGCCTCTTTTTCGGAGGCGTGCCGATCCGTTCGCTGGGGGGGATCTGGGGATGTGGTTATCACGTCGTCTCTGAAGATACCTTTGATCTCAAACGCCGAGAGACGAAAAAAACAGACGTTCGTAGCGATTACAAATCGCGACGAACGTCCGTTGCTGCAGTCGTGAGTGCTTCGTGTTTATTTTGAGTCACTCTGTTCCAGTGTCTGGGAAATGCTTTTGGCGACTTGAGATCCCAGCAGCTCATATCCCTGTTCGTTGAAGTGCACATCTTTGGGGTTTTGTGCCTCTGCCTGATGTGGGGTGATAAAAGTAAATAAATCGTCGATGGCGACTCCCTGTTTTTTCATCACACGTTCGGCGATTTGATTCCGTTCTTCGATGGCGGTTTTGATGCTGGGACCCTCTTTCCAATCGCTGGGAACCGGTGTGGTGCTGGCCCAGATCAATTTCGCTCCCGTTTTCTGCAAACGTTTGACAAGGGTTTCCAGACGCGCAGCATAATCGGCCGTTGGGGTGCGGCGGTCGTGAATACCGAAATTGAAATGGATTACATCCCAGTTTCCGTCGCCCAGCCAGACATCGAGTTGCTTCAGCGCTGTGGCCGTCGGTCCGCAATTGGCAGGAGCACGATGCACGTTCGCTTTGCCTGCCAGCGCATTTCGCGTTGCCAAGGTATAACCCCGAGAAACGGAATCGCCGATGAGGAGCACCCTCGGCAGTTTCGGATCATCAGTTACATAATCCCAGGCGGTGATCGTTCCTTGCAGCTTGGCCTTCTGATAATGGGGGAGATAGAACCCGCCCAGGTTTTCTTCCAGCACTGTTTCCCAGGCCTGTTGCTCAGGGGACAACGTGGCTTTCCAGGCAGCGAACTTCTGATTCAGTTCGGCTGCCTGTTTTGCTTTTTTGGCAGCCGCTTCACTGGCATTGGTCGGCTCTGTTTTTTGATCTTCGCCTCGGGACGGCACTGCGACCAACGTGATAAATGCGAAGAGAACGAAACAGGATCGTACATCATATGCGGAACGGAACATGATTTTCTTTCTGATTGCGAGACGCTGATTAAGAAAACGGGACAGGGGCATGCTATCTGGTTTTGGTTTTCGGTTTTGATTTCAATTCCAGATTGATGACGTTATCCCCTTCGGTGACCTTAGCTGTCAGTTTACTGAGTGATTGATCGAATTGTTTGTAAGTAATGATACTCACATCATGGTCATCCACTTTGGCACCGTAGGTATTCCTGTTGAACAACAGCGTGTATTCACCGTTTTCATCAGACATGCCGGTGGAAGCGCGACCCGATGAAGGCTGGAACAGAATTTCCGCTTCGGGTAGGGGTTGACCATCCAGGGTTACGACGCCGGTGACCGGTGCAATTTTCGGCATGTCGTCAGGCTGGTAAGAACAGCCTGCCAGAAACAGCCCGAACAGGCTGACCCATTTCAGCGTGTGTGGTGAGTGAAGCTTGAGCATAGCGCACCTCTTGAGAAATAATTAAAAATTGATGCAGATTTATTGATCGTTCGCGTTTCACTGGCACGAACACCTCAACGCCGGAGCTCAAGTTGAGGCACCCGGTGTGTGGGTAGTGTCAACGCCCAGGAATCAGAATGCTCCAATAATTTCGCCGCCGCCGATCGAAGTTAAGGCATTTAAAACGGAAAATTGATCGACATTTTCACTCAAGAAGCGGACCGACCCGTCTGCCAGTAAGACATGCGCGCCCCCTTCATGCTCACTACCCGCTCCGTTACGGTTCACGCCTGGGAATGAAGGATCGGCATAGATTCGGTTAATGCCGCGACCGGGGATATTAATCCAATACACATAGGTGTAAGCGTTCCAGTAGGGGCCATTCCAGTCTTCAGCTTTTTTCTTGCGTAACGGTGTTTCGACCATGCACATGACGTTACTGGTTCCATCGGTTAAATCTCTGATCCGGGGCGAACCGTTTGGTCCCCACATCCCTTTATTCGGGTCAGAGGTACCTGCCCAGGTGGTCGTCCAGTTCCCATCGTAGCGGTCTGTCACCAGTCCATAGCTGGTGCGCTGGGCGCCATTCCCCTGTGAAAAGGCATAGTTTTCGTCACCTTTTGTCGGTCCGGGATCGGAAGGGCAGAGGAATACCGATACGGGAGAAGTGACTACCGCGAGCTGATCAGTCGTAGGAGTCGTACCCGTACAACCCGAGCCCGCATAGTTTGATTTTCCACTCGGTAAACTGAAATTGTAACTGTTGTATAAGGCTGTCTGTTCGAGGTAAGGCAAGATCATCTGGTATGCCGTATGATTCAGGATTCTGCCTGGTGCAGGCCCGGTAACGGCATCGCAGCTTGCCCCCGGTGCAATGGCCCCTGGTGGAAACAGGCTGTGGGTAGAGTGATAGTTGTGCATCGCCAGGCCAATCTGTTTCAGATTGTTTTTGCAGGTACTGCGTCGCGCCGCTTCCCGCGCCTGCTGTACGGCTGGAAGTAACAGGGCAATCAGGATGGCAATGATGGCGATCACCACCAGCAGCTCGATCAGCGTGAAACCCTTTCTCCTGTGATTCTGTTGTTCAGAGCACATAATCAACTCCTCTTTCTATAAAACGAATGAAACATGGTTACCTTGAATAGGGTGATAAATAGCAAATGAAATAATCTACGGGTCTCTCAATATTGTATTGACGGTTGATCAAAGTCAGGCAGGCATGCGGACATTTCAGCCAACGTGGCATGCCAGGTCTGATAAGACACTACTCTGAGTTACGGATAAAATAAGTTCCTTCAAGCGTGTATTCCCCCGGATTCGCTTCACCCTGGAACCGGTCCGGGATGATCTGAATATCTCCTGACTGATATCCGGATGTGATACCATGAATGTTTTCCTGTGTTCCGGCAAAATAAGTGAATTCTTTGGTAATCGAATTTTTATCGGGCCCCCTTGAATCGATCCGGGCAAGTAACAGATCGGTCGCGTCAGGGGTAAAGGAAATTAATCCCGTGTTATCCGGAAACTTCCATTCAGTGGATGTTTCATCAAAGTACACGACAGAAAAATGTTGAGAGAGTTTCGACGGACCTGAAATATTCGGGATACGATCGAGCAATGATGTAGCAGAATACATCAGATAAGCTTTACCAATGTATTCATCGGCTCCAAACATGTTTTGAACCTCATCTGGAAGGAGAATGATATTCGGTGTAAGCGCCTGTTTATTTTCCTGAATCACGGAGTAGAACTTCCGTGAAAGGCGAGGTTCAGGCAGCCACTGGTCCTTGCCAGCAGCGCAGCGCATTGTATTTCCCTCTGTCAGTTTTACTGTTTCTCCACGAGAATCAGCGAGTACCACCTCACCTTGGAAGACCTGCACGCCGGATGTGCCTGCGTTGTCGATCTCGACACCAAACAGTGTTCCTAAATCACGGATCGGTCCGCCAGGCGTTCTGACGGTGAATCCTTTTCCTTTGGAAGTGGTGACTTTCGCCATCAGGATGCCGGCGGAAAGATTGAGTTCATTTTCCCCTGTGATCGCAAACGTGGCAGGCGCTGTAATCGACGCTTTCACTCCCGTGATAAAAAGCAGTTCCAACTGGCCGCTGTCCAGTTTGTAAATCTTGTCACCTTCCAGGTGGTCGCCGATCCCCAACGGCTCCTGATTGAAAAATCTCACTTCATGGGTATCAGCAACGGTCACACGATAGTCGACAATTTTCGGGACCACCGCCTGGATCTCTACAGGTTTTTCGACAGGCGGATCGGGAATCTGACTGGTAATCCAGACGCAGATTACCACGAGTAATGCGGCCGGTAGCGTCATCATCGCGAACGAGGGCATTCTCGAAGGAGTCTGCGGCCTGCGAATGAGTGTATTCAGACTCTCGCTGTGAACGACTGGCCCTTTATGAATTTGTTCAAGCTGTGAATGGATTGAAATTAACTCAACATAAAAATCCCGGGCAGATTCATCGATGACCAGCGTGCGCTGTAATTGAGACAATTGCTCTTTCGAAAGCTTACCGTCCAGGTGTAATGAGATCATTTTCCCCAACGCATCTCTCCCCAAGGGTGGATTTTCCGGCTGTGAATCGGTCATGTTCCCTCCTCCAGCTGGAGCGACTTGTCCACACAATCAATCAATGCCAGTCGCAGTCGATATAATAGTGACGAAATTCCGTTGTAGGTTCGTCCCCACAGGTCGGCAATTTCTTCCAGCGACTTTTCTTCTTCATAACGC
The DNA here is from genome assembly GCF_963972345.1 of uncultured Gimesia sp. NCBI lineage: Bacteria > Pseudomonadati > Planctomycetota > Planctomycetia > Planctomycetales > Planctomycetaceae > Gimesia > uncultured Gimesia sp. Next base: position 68,348 of record NZ_CAXAVM010000007.1, read on the forward strand.
TGCTTTAACAGCTGTTGATGATCGTCGGGCAGTTGCTGGATGCATTGAAAAAGAGAGCCAAGCCGTCTGTCGTACTGACCGTTTTTCGTCAACGTTTTCTCGGAGATCTCTTGTAAGGTCTCAACGTTAAATAGCAGAGTTTCTCTCTGTGCATCTCGATGGTAGGCAAGCACTTTGTAGTAAGCGATTTTCGAAGCCCAGGCAGGAAAAGAAGTTCCCGGTGTGAAATCAGCAGCTTTCTCGAGAATACTTTTATTCGTTTCCTGCAAAATATCGTGTGCGTCGTTTTTGTTGCCGGTCAAGGACAATACATAACTGTAAAGTTTTGCCTGGCATTCTATAAGATTCAATACAAACTCTTCTGTAACCATCATTTGTGACGCGATCATCTAGATTGAAAGTCTGTTGGGAAACATGCTTGCCTACATTAATATTCCAAAAAGATTTGTATTTTGTCGAAGTATATGCGAATTATTTTAAAAGTAGCATGAATTGTGAACGCATTCCTGTTCACCATAAGATCTCTCGTTTCATGGGATACAATCCAATTGGCCCTGAAGAAGTGAGAGTAAGCCAGGATACAGGCAAGACAGGACATTTGTAACGTTGTGAGTGGTCACGACATGCATTCCCGAACAGGCGCAATTTTAACCTGCCCTGCGTTCTACCATCACTTAAACACCAGATCCAGAGAAGTGATTATCGCGCCGCGGAGGCCGAGAGCTTTTTCCTCTACTGTCCCCATCATGTTTCCGGAGGGCTTACTGATCCATTCGCTGGTGTCTGCGTCAGTGGGGGCGAGTCGGCCGTCGATACGAACTTCGTCAGTCCACGTAACGCTCTAATCCTGATCGGTGCGCAGGACGGAGACGAAGGCTTTCTGGGGGATATTGACGCTGCCGAACTGCTTCATTTTTGCTTTGCCCTTTTTCTGCTTTTCCAGCAGTTTTTTCTTGCGCGTCACATCGCCGCCGTAGAGTTTTTCGGTCACGTCTTTGCGGAACGGTGCGATGGTCGTGCGGGCAATGACTTCGCCTCCGATGGCACCCTGGATGGGGATCTTGAACTGATGCCGGGGGATTTCTTTGGCCAGTTGTTCGCAGTAGTGCAGCGCCCGCGGGCGGGCTTTCTCTCGATGAACCAGGTAAGACAGCGTGTCGACCGGTTCCTTGTTGACGAGAATATCGACCTTCACGATATCGGTGGTTCGATACTCGATTGGCTCGTAATCGAATGATCCGTAGCCGCGCGTGATCATCTTCAGCTTGCCGTAGAAGTCGAAGAGGACCTCTCCCAGTGGCATCACGCTGGTGACTTCGATTCGACTGGCGGACAGGTAGTTCATCGTCTGGCTTTCCGAGCGATGTTCCCTGCAGAGTTCCATGACCGGGCCGACATACGACTCGGGAGTCAGAATGGAAGCTTTGATGTAGGGCTCGCTGGCCGACTCGATCATCGTGGGATCGGGCCAGTAAGAGGGGTTATCGACTTCGATGGTGGAGCCGTCTCTCAAAGACAGATGGTACTTGACCGACGGGGCGGAGATTACCAGGCCGATGTCAAATTCGCGCTGGATACGCTCTTGAATCACATCCAGGTGCAGCAGTCCGAGAAAGCCACAGCGAAAGCCAAAGCCCAGCGCGGCGGAACTGTCTTTTTCAAACGTGAGGGCCGCATCGTTGATCGCGAGTTTCTCCAGGGCCTTGGTCAACTCCTGGTAATCCCCCGTGTCCATGGGATAGATGGAAGAAAAGACGACCTGCCTGGCTGGCTGGTAGCCGGGGATCGGCTCTGCGGCCTGTCGATTCAGCAGGGTAATCGTATCGCCGATCTCAATGTCCTGCACACTTTTGACTCCCGCGACAACGTAACCGACTTCCCCCGCACTGAGCTGAGGTTTGGGATTGAGTTTCATCTGGTTATAGCCGACTTCATCCACCGTAAAGTCGCGACCGGCGTGCATGAAGTGGATCGTATCGCGGGGCTTGAGCGTTCCTTCCATGATGCGGCACTGCAGAATAACCCCCCGAAACTTGTCATAGATCGCGTCAAATACAAGTGCTTTCAAAGGGGCAGTCGGATCGCCTTCAGGGGGAGGCAGTTTCTCGACGATGCCCTGCAACACGTCTTCAATGCCAATCCCGTTTTTGGCGGAAATCGGGATCGCTTCGAAGGGGTCGAGCCCCAGTTCTTCGTCGATGGCCTCCTGCGCCCGTTCGATGTCGGCGGCGGGAAGATCGATCTTGTTGATTACCGGCAGCAGCGTCAGATTGTGTTCCAGTGCCAGATAGAGGTTCGCGACCGTCTGGGCTTCGACTCCCTGAGAGGCATCAACCACAATCAAGGCGCCCTCACAGGCCATCAGCGAACGCCTGACTTCATGCGAAAAGTCGACGTGGCCCGGCGTATCGATCAGGTTCAACAGATAGTCTTCACCAGCCGGAGTCCGGTAGTTGAGGGTGATCGAATTACTCTTGATGGTAATGCCCCGTTCGCGCTCGATTTCCATCGAGTCGAGCATTTGTTCATGCAGTTCACGGAGCGTCACGCCCCCACAGGTCTGAATGAGCCGATCGGCGAGGGTGGACTTGCCATGGTCAATATGGGCGATGATGCAGAAGTTTCGTATATGTTTCATCGCGTAGTTTTAGCAGAAAGCAGAGGAAAAAAACAACTGAGAAGGCAGTCGATGTGGAGGGGGCGACTGTAACGGCGTCTGACTCCGTGGCTGACCTGGTGAAGGGCATTCTAGCTTGCCTGCGTCCAGGTTAGTTATATTTCTCACATACGTGATCTACCCAGTTCGCAAATCGACATTTTCCATTGGCTTCGAGCGTAATGAATTCAGAACCATTCGTGGGAATACTGGTGCTGAACTGACTTTTGACCCAGTTTTGAAAATTTAAGTTCGGTTCACTTCCTGCAGGTGGTTTCGATAAATCTTCAAAACCGAGTTCGCCATATCCAATGGCAAGCAGTCGCAGGAAATCTTTAAAACTGGGAGCGAGAACTTTGATGCCGTCCCCTTCAGAACCTAAATGCACAACCGGGAAAGTCTGATCGCCGGCATCCCAGATGCAATAGAGTGATCCATCCGCACCAGCGCCGAATTGAACGAGTTGATCATCGACATGCCTGAATCCAAACCAGTAGAACATGGTGTCTCTGTCACCAGCACGCAGCTCAAAGTAACCGCTGATGGGATAACCATTTTGATTGGCCCAGTCGATTAATTGCTCGAGTTCGTTGGGAAATGGGATATTGGGGGGAAAGCTTTGTTTCATTTTTTCACAATTCATCAGCTTTATATCTCATTCTACATTGATGGCAAATTTGAGTCGGCTGTGATGGGATTTCAAAATGAAGACCTGAAATCGTGTGAACCCTCAATTGAAAGCAGCATTCCGATTCGATAGCGGGATCTACATCAAGCAACGTAAATCTTCTGGCGGTATAGTCAAAACGAAATGCAGACAGACGCTCTTCAGTGGCGTGATTATAACTCAGATTGACTCAAATCGACCAGTTCAAATAGAATTCGCTGCAAAGGAGGCAAAGGATGTTTATACGCTCTACGATTATTTTCGCGTTGTCGTTGTCTCTGACGACGATCAGTCTCAGTGCCGAACCGGAAGAGTGTCCTGCGCCACAGAAACTTCCAGAATCGGTTCATGAAGCGAACCACAAGTTGTCGGCCCTGGATCATCTCCGCGTTGCGAGGGAGCAACTGGAAGCAGCGGGACTGGCTGAAGAAGCAATAAAGCTGCAAGAGCTGGCAGAGCAACTTAACCGGCGCATCAGCCGAGAGCGAGCGGAATTAGCACGGCAGATAACAGAGCTGCAACAACAAACCGAACAACTGCGACAGCTGACGGGAAGGCCGGACCAGATTCTCTGCCGCTGTTGCTTTCTGGAACTATCGAGCGAAGCAGCAGCAGAATTTGCAGCGTCAGCAGAGCCGGTGAAACCTGCAAGCGGCCCGCGTAGTCATTCCAATCGCGCTGTCACCGTTTACAGGAATGCAGAAGCAGCCATCGCGCAACTGAAAAAAGCGGGCAGGGTGATTGTGGTGCATGGAAGTCCGCAAATTGTCACCGCTCCCGGTCAACCAGCAACGTCAGTGAGCGGCGGTGAATTTCCGATCCTGATCCCGGCCGGAGTTAATCAAACCTCCGTCGAGTGGAAGCAGTTCGGCGTGATTTGCAAGGTCGTGCCACGTTTGCTCGATACAGGGAGAATCCAACTCGAATTCAGCCCGGAGCTCTCACACCGCGACTTCGCGAACGCGGTCAAAGTGAATGGGCTGACGGTTCCCGGTCTGACGGTACGTCGCGTCAACACACAGGTGGAAATGAACCTCGGGGAAACGCTTGTGGTCAGAACCATTTCGCATACGGGAACCCCAGGTAAGGTGGTGAATGCGAAGTCAGAGACCCCTGCGGAAGAGACCGTAACGCTGTTTATGGTGACCCCGGTTGACATGGATTAACGGGCCGCATTGCTTTGAGCATTGTGTTCTGTGCATTATGTATTGTGCAGCGTAATGGATTGCCGGGGCCTTTCCAAAATGAGCTGTTTCGGAAAACGTATGTTTTTGCGAATTACTATGAAATCACTCGACACTCATTATCAGATAGTCGGCGTGAGTACAAACTTTGTCGTCTGTGAAATCATAATTAGGATTTCACGTTAATTGAGTCGATCACAGGATTCACTGGTAAGCTTTTGAAGCAATCGGTTCAATTTTCTGACGTCAGGATTTTGGTGAGCCGTTGATACAGTCCGGAAATCGGGTTGCCTTCTGAACTGGCGTCGATGGAGCGGGTGCACCAGAGGGCGATGGTGATGTCTTTGGCCGGGTGATAGCCGGCTGTGCCGAAGAGACCGGCGAAGCTGGGGGCCTGGGTGAGCCAGCCTTTGTTGACGACGATACCCTGGGCGTAGTACATGTCTTTCGTCCAGAACTTCATGCCGGGCGTCTGGGGAGCGAGCATGGCCTGGAAGGTTGCCGGTTTCAGACGCTGTCCCTGTCCGACGGCACGAAAGCCGGCGAGGGTGTCGCCGATGGTCGTATATTGAACCGCACCGCGGGCCAGCGACCAGGAAGGATTCCAGAAGGTAGCGTCTTCATAGTAGCCGCGTTCATCAGTATAGGAATGCAGGACGGGCTCTGGAATGTAAGGAGTGCCTGGCGCGGCTGTCTCCTGCATGCCAAAAGGAGTAAGGACTCGCTCCTGCATCAGTTCGCCGAAAGGTTTGACGGCTGCCTTTTCCAGGGCGAGACCCAGAATGACGAAGTTGGTGTGGGCGTAGTTCCAGTCGCTGCCCGGTTTGAATTTCGGTTTCTCGGTGAAAGCCAGTTTGATCAGTTCCTGTGGCGTCCACTGATGGAACGGGTTAGCGTAGAGTTTTTTCTGAAACAGATCCATGGGCATGAAATCGGGGTAGCCGGCGGTGCCGTTGATAAGCATTTCGAGTGTGACCGTCTGCGACTCAGGCAGGTCGGGCAGCCATTTCCCTACCGGATCGTCGGCTTTCACGATGCCGTCATCCACGAGTTGATAGAACAGATTGCCCATATAAGCCACTGCGACGTTCCCATTGCGAAAATGCATGTCAGCCGTAGCGGGTACACCCGTCATCGTCTCTCCTTCTGCGAGGATCAGGAGTTCTTTCCCTTCGACACTCACCCCCAGCAGCACCGCTTGCAATTTATCTTTTGCCATGGTTTCCGTAATCAGCTTGCGAATGGCGGGGAGTTTCTGCTGATAGTCTGTTGGATTCGCAGCAGCCAGCGGGAAAACTGTGAGGAACAACGCGAAGCTCACTGCCAGAAAACAGGAACACAGAGTGACTGGACGTGCAGAATTGTTGGAGGTCTTCATGTTTCTTCCCGACAGGCAGGTTTCAGTGACATTGTCAGTGGCATTGGATGAGACGAATTCAGAACGGTTTCTTTCGCTTCCCAAACTTATCACATCAGATCAAGACCTCCAGAAAATGTGAGGTCAGAGCAGAGGGGTTCTGAAAAGAGGAAATGATTCAGCCGGATAGACGGATTTTTCAGAAAATTCCATGTTGACATAGATCAACGTGCGCAGAAATTGAAGGATATCGGTACGATGCCAGTGCCACTGCAATTGAAAAGACGCTGTATCTGTGGGGAACAGTGACCGACGGCTGGTCTGATTTATTCTGGTATCAAAGAGACTGACGATGACGTTCTGGCTTGGGATTCTGCTTGCTGTATATGTCCTGTTGATGGTGGGGCTGGGGCTGTATGCCGGCAGCAGGGTCAACAATGAAGAAGATTATCTCGTCGCGGGACGACGGCTGCCGTTGTGGCTGGCGTGGGGAACACTGCTGGCGACCTGGTTCGGGGCGGCGACGGTGCTGGGGGCGAGCGAAGCTGCGCGTGCGGAAGGAGTCAGGGGAACGATTCTGGATCCGTTTGCATCGGGGCTGGCGCTGATTGTCGCCGGTCTCTTCTTTGCCCGACGTGTCTGGGAGATGCAGTTGCTGACGGTAGGCGATCTGTTCTCGCAGAAATACGGCCGAAAAACCGAACTGGTTTCCAGCGTGGTGCAGGCACTGGGATATCTTCCCTGGATCGCTGCACAGTATCTGGCTCTGGCTGCGGTGCTGACACATTTCTTTCAGATTGATCATACGACGGCAATTTTCGGAGCCGCGCTGTTCGTGACATTTCTGACAATGATTGGCGGTATGTGGTCGGTGACGTTGACCGATACGGTACAGATCTGCGTGGTTCTGGTGAGTCTTGTTCTGCTGGGAGTCAAGTTTGCATCGACAGTGGGTGAGGGATCGGTGGCTGGTGGGATCACTATGACATGGGAACAGACGCCGCTCGAACTGCGGACGCTGCTGCCTGAAGCCGGTCTGGTGGCGCTGCTGGGCTGGTCGACCACCTGGCTGAATGGCGTCTTTGGTAATATACCGGGACAGGATCTGATGCAGCGAATTTTCGCAAGCCGCAGCGGCTCTGTGGCGTCACGGGCCTGTCTCCTGGCGGGCTGTGTGTATATTCTGTTCGGACTGCTGCCGGTAGGAATGGGTCTGGCATCGCGACAACTCTGGCCGGACGAACTGCCACAGGGAAGTGATGGGCATGTCATTCTGGCGCTCGCGGAGCTCTTTCTTTCCCCTCCGGGGATCTGCCTGCTCGTCGTGACGGTAATGGCGATCGTGGTTTCTACGTGTACGAGTGCGATGCTCTCGCCGGCGGCGCTGCTGTCGCATAATCTGCTGAATCGAATCGCCTGGTTCCACGAGCGAAATCTGCTGACCAATCGTCTGAGTGTCGGTTTTGTCGCGATCACCAGCTTGCCGCTGGCGCTGATGACCGAAGAAATTCTGGAACTGCTGGAGAGCGCGCTGGCCGTCGGACTTGTAGCGCTGCTCGTGCCGTTTGTCGCCGGCGTCTTTCTACGTCCGCGGGGAGAATTACCGGGTCTGCTTTCGATCGGTTGTGGCAGCCTGTTCTGGATGGGCCAGCAGATCGCGGTCTCCCTGCTGTCTTCAGAGACAGTCCCGACCGGAACACTGAAGACAATTCTGACAACCGTGCCGCCGGAACTGACCGGCTTACTCGCCAGCATCGCGGGATACCTGATCGGACAATGGATCAGCCCACGGGTCGATATGCCTCGTGTTGTGTAAGATATTCATAGATCCAGCGTGAAACTCTGAACCAGGGTTGGGAGCAGTATGTTAAAATCGCTCATTTCGAGCGACTTTCGACAGAAATTCATAGAATACTGATTTGACTGTCAGATACGGGTTACTGACGTGTATAACAGGGTAAAGAAGGTTCACGATCATGAATACCACTCCCGATACACGAGCCAGTTTGCTGGTCCGCGTCCGCGATCCTGCGGATCAGGCGGCGTGGCATGAGTTCGTGGAAATATACCGCCCTGTGATCTTGCGAATGGCGAGTCAAAAAGGAATGCAGGCCGCAGATGCAGAAGATGTGGCACAACTGGTTCTGGTAGCGATTTCCAAAGCGGTCGAGCAGCGTCCCCATGATCCCGGGCGAGCAAAGTTTCGTACCTGGCTGCACCGAGTGGCGCACAATGCCATTCTCAATGCGTTGATGCGCGGCAAGCCTGATCGTGGTTCGGGTAAATCGGAATTGCAGGCCTTGCTGAATGAACATGTTTCGCAAAACGGACCGGATTCGAGCCTGTTACGGTTAGAGTATCGGCGTGAAGTCTTTCGCTGGGCTGCCCGGCATGTGCGACAGGAATTCCAGCCCGCTACCTGGGACCTGTTCTGGTTGACTGCGGTTGAGGGACGTGAAATTGAAGAAGTCGCGCAGGAATATGGGAAAAATCGAGGCGCCATTTATGCAGCCCGCAGCCGCGTGATGCGGAGAATTCAGGAGAAAGCTGCGGAGTATGAACATGATAGATAACACGTCACCTGTCAGAAACTGCAGGAGTGTGCGTATCCGTTGTCAGGAGTTAACAGAATGAAGAATAAAACAACGATGTGTCATCCGGAAGCAATTGAGCTGTTCCTGCAGCAGAAAATGAGTGACAACGAACAGACCGAGTTTGAGATCCACCTGGATCAATGCTGCGATTGCCGCCAACAACTGGAAGCGGCGGCTGCCAGTGGCGATATCTGGGCGTCGGTCCGGGATTCGCTTCAAGACGAAACGCTCACACTGGAATATCCGGGTGAGGATGATTCTGCCCTGGATGTGGGCACAGGAAATGAAGCATCATTCTCTCACAGCTCTGTCTTAAATCTGCTGGCACCCTCGGATGACGAGCGGATGCTGGGACGCCTGGGCACATATGAAATTGTAGGGGTCATCGGTGCGGGAGGGATGGGAGTGGTATTGAAAGCCCTTGATCCCGCACTAAATCGTTATGTAGCCATCAAGATTCTGGCACCTCATCTGGGCAGTAGTGGGGCGGCGCGCAAACGGTTTTCGCGAGAAGCGCAAGCCGCCGCTGCTGTCGTGCATGACAGTGTGATTGAAATTCATGGTGTGGCGGAAACGAAGGGGCTGCCTTATCTCGTCATGTCTTATGTGCGAGGCCCCTCGTTACAACGTCGACTGGATGATACAGGACCATTGGCCCTGGTGGAGATACTGCGGATTGGTATGCAGGCTGCCAATGGTCTGGCGGCAGCTCATGCGCAGGGACTGGTACACCGTGATGTCAAACCGGCTAATATTCTGTTGTCGGATGGCGTCGAACGTGTCAAGTTGACCGATTTTGGACTGGCACGTGCGGCCGATGATGCCAGTCTGACGCGGACCGGCATCATCGCGGGAACGCCTCAATATATGTCTCCCGAACAGGCACGCGGTGAAGCAGTCGATCAGTCCAGTGACCTGTTCAGCCTGGGTAGCGTACTCTATACGATGTGTACCGGTCGGCCTCCGTTCCGTTCAGAAACCAGTTATGGCGTGTTGCGGCGGATTACCGATGAAGAACCGCGACCCATTCGTGAAATCAATGCCGAGATCCCGGAATGGCTCTGCCAGATCGTCAAC